>JBMFPK010000034.1:0-12881 GCA_049969155.1 Chloroflexia bacterium
GTTCGGGTGTCAGACAGTACAGGCGGATGTACTCCCGCAAGGTGGGCAGGAGCCCTCCCTCCTGACGCTCCTTCTGCAGCCGCAGCCCCATAACCACGTCGGCCCCGGCGATCGCCCGCTCGAGATCGTAGCAGACGCGCACCTCCGGGAAGACGGCTTCCCAGTACGCGGCCGGCCCGACCAGCGTGGGGGGACCGCACAGGATCACCTGGGCGCCGAGTTTCGTCAAGCCCCAGAGGTTGGAGCGAGCCACACGGCTGTGCAGGATGTCCCCCACGATGACCACCCGGATATCCCGGATCTGCCCCAGATGGCGACGCATCGTATAGATGTCCAGAAGGCCCTGCGTGGGGTGCGCGTGCCGGCCATCCCCGGCGTTGAGCACAGCACCCGAAAAGTAGCGGGCCACGAGGTAGGGAGCTCCCGACATCGCGTGCCGCAACACCACCACGTCCGCCCCGAGCGCTTCCAGTGTGCGCACGGTGTCCACCAGCGACTCCCCCTTCACCACGCTGGACGATTGGGCGGTAAAGTTGACCACCGTCGCCGAAAGCGCCTTGGCCGCTTGCTCGAAGGAAATGCGCGTGCGCGTGCTCGCCTCGTAGAAGGCGTTCACCACCGTGACCCCGCGCAAGGCGGGGACCTGGGCGATCGGACGCGAGAGCACCTCGGCCATCGCATCCGCCTGTGCAAAGACCTCCTCGAACTCCTCCGGGGTGAAATCGTCCAGGTCGAGGACATGGCGCCGCTTTCCCATCTGCACCGCCGCCTCCGTCATCGGTTCCTCCTCCTCACAATCCGCACGTCCGTCGTCCCGTCCATCTCCTCCACGTGGACCACCACCTCCTCGTCTCGCGCCGTCGGCACATGTTTCCCGACAAAGTCCGCCTGAATGGGCAACTCCCGGTGCCCGCGGTCGACGAGCACCGCCAGCTGGATGCGGCGCGGCCTCCCCAGGTCCATCAGGGCATCCATCGCCGCCCGGATGGTACGCCCCGTGTAGAGGACGTCGTCCACCAGCACCACTGTCAGGCCCTCGATGTCGAACGGGATCTCCGTGCGACGCACCACCGGATGGTCCGGCCGAATCGCGATGTCGTCCCGATAGAGGGTGATATCGAGTGCCCCTACCGGCACCTCCACCCCCTCCGATTCGGCGATCGCGCGCGCCAGCCGGTGTGCGAGCGGCACACCGCGCGCCCGGATGCCCACGAGGGCCATCCCCAGCGCGCCCCCGTTCCGCTCGATGACCTCGTGGGCGATCCGCTTCAGCGCTCGCTGGACCTCCTCCGAGGACATGATCTGCCGTTCCTGCGCTTCGCCTTCCAAGGCCCACCTCCTGATTGCCCGGCTGCTCCAAAAAACACCCCCCGTTCCGGGAAAGGGAAGGGGGGTAATCCCGCATTCGATCTGGCCTGTGGACCGATGGCATCGACCATGCTCCTGGCTGAAACGGGCCGGCCGAACCTTATTGGCTGCATTATACCCGATTCTCTTGATCCGCGCAACACTTGCGTTTTCCGGGGAAATCTCGTATAATCCAAACTGGGACGAGACATCCGGCCAAGCCTTGTTACCTCGTCCACACCGCATCGCAGTGAGGGAATCAAGGATGGAAAACCACAATCCCGCACCCATGGGAACGGACCCTGTTCGGGAACCAGTACAGATGGCCTCCGGGAGCACGCACCAAGAAGTCGAACCCCCGGCATGTGCCGAAGCGGCGTCCGATATGGAGTCGTGGCTTCGGCTGATGGAGAGTCCGGACCACGCCTACTGCACGATGGAGTACGGCGACATCCTGGAAGGCGTGGTCATGCAGATCGATGAAGATGAGATTCTGGTCGACATCGGCGCCAAGGCGGAAGGCATCGTCCCCAGCCGCGAGTTCCGAAAGGCCCTTCAGGCCGGGGAGCTCGATGGGCTGAAGGTCGGCGACCCCATCTACGTCTTTGTGCTGAAAGCCGAGGACGAGGATGGACGCGCGATTCTCTCCATCGATCGCGCCCGACAGGAAAAGACCTGGCGCTGGCTGGAACAGCTCTATGAACAGGGCGCCCTCATCGAGGCGGTCGTGGACGGGTACAACAAAGGCGGACTGCTGGTGAACCTGAAGGGTGTGCGAGGCTTCATCCCGGCCTCCCAGGTCGTGGGAACCGGCACCTCCAACCGTGGGGAGCGCTCGGATTCGCTTACCCAGATGGTCGGCCGGCCCATTCGCCTGAAGATCATCGAGATCAACCGCCGCCGCAACCGGCTGATCCTGTCCGAGCGTCAGGCCCAGCAGGAGTACCGCGAATCGCGCAAGGAGGAGCTGCTCGATTCGCTGCAGGTTGGCGGGATCTACAAAGGGGTCGTCAGCAGCATCTGCAACTTTGGCGCCTTCGTGGACCTGGGGGGAGCCGACGGCCTGATCCATCTTTCCGAACTCGCCTGGGGACATGTTGAGCATCCCCGGGAGGTGCTCCAGGTCGGACAGGAAGTTCAGGTCTACGTGATGGGGATCGACCGCGAGCGCAAGCGGATCGCCCTGAGCCTGCGCCGTACCCAGCCCGAGCCATGGGCGACGATCGCGGAGCGGTACTCTCTGGGGCAGCTCGTCGAGGGCGAGATCACCCAGCTGGCTTCCTTCGGCGCCTTCGCCCGCATCGAAGAGGGGATCGAGGGCCTTATCCACGTCAGCGAGCTTTCGGATACCCCGATCTCCCACCCGCGCGAGGTGGTTCGTGAAGGAGACCGGGTTACCCTCCGTGTGATCCGGATCGACCCCGTGCACAAGCGGATCGGGCTGAGCCTTCGGCGCGCCCGGCATGAGATCGGCGACGAGCTTCTGGAGGAGAGCGCATCGGCAGAAGCAGACGAAGAGGGAATCGGCTAGCGCCCTCTTCGAACATCCAGAGCCTTTTCGCTGGAGGTCGCCAGACGTGCCGGGGCAGCGGAACGGCTTTCTGCGAGGCCCGCGGCCCGAGAAGGAGACCTCCAGTTGCCTTCTTACGGAGGTGTTCTATGGCAAGTCCGTTGGACCGGTTTACCGAGCGCGCACGTAGGGTCCTGAGCCTGGCCCAGGAAGAGGCCGAGGCGTTCAACCATCGGTACATCGGCACCGAGCACATCCTCCTTGGCCTGATCCGGGAAGGCGAGGGCGTGGCCGCACGCATCCTGGGGGAGATGGGCGTGGATGCGGAAAAGGTGCGCAACGCCATCGAGTTCATCGTGGGACGCTCGGAGAGGCCGGTCACCGGCGAGCGCGAGCTGACGGCTCAGGCCAAGAAAGCGCTCGAATATGCGGTGGACGAAGCCCGCCGGCTGAACCACAGCTACATCGGCACGGAGCATCTGCTCCTGGGCCTCCTGCACGCGCGGGACAACGTGGCCAGCAGCATCTTGGACAACGTGGGGGCCAACGCGGACGAGGTCCGTCGTCGCATCCTCCAAGTGCTGCAGGAGGTGCCGGCCCGCGTGGCCACCCCGCAGCCCGCCCAGAGCAAAACCCCGTATATCGACGCCCTCGGACTCGACCTCACCGAAGCGGCACGCGCCGGCCGGCTGGACCCGGTCATCGGCCGGGAAGCCGAGATCGAGCGGGTGATCCAGATCCTCTCCCGCCGCACGAAGAACAACCCGGCGCTCATCGGCGACCCCGGCGTGGGCAAGACGGCCATCGTCGAAGGGCTGGCCCAGCGGATCGCCAGCGGCCAGGTGCCCGATCAACTGCTTGACCGGCGGCTGCTGGCGCTGGATATGGGCGCCGTCGTCGCCGGAACCAAGTACCGCGGCCAGTTCGAGGAACGGCTGAAGCGCGTCGTGGACGAGGCGCGGCAGACCCGCAGCATCCTCTTCATCGACGAGTTCCACACGATCATCGGCGCCGGCGGCGCGGAAGGAAGCCTCGATGCCGCCAACATCCTCAAGCCGGCCCTCTCCCGCGGTCAGATCCAGTGCATCGGCGCGACCACCCTCGACGACTACCGGAAATACATCGAGCGCGATGCGGCCCTGGAACGGCGCTTCCAGCCCGTCTACGTGGAGGAGCCGTCCGTCGAGGAGACGATCGCCATCCTGCGCGGGATCGTCTCCCGCTACGAGCAGTTCCATCAGGTGCGCATCAGCGACGAGGCCCTCGTCGCAGCTGCCTACCTGTCCGCCCGTTACATCAGCGATCGCCACCTGCCCGATAAGGCGATCGACGTAATGGACGAGGCAGCAGCCCGGGTGCGGATGTACCGCTCCGGCGGCTCTTCCCCGCTGCGCCAGGCGCTCCAGGAACTGGAAAAGATCTGCCGCCGGAAGGAAGCCGCCGTCGAGCAGCAGAACTTTGAGGAGGCGATCGCCCTGCGGGAGGAGGAGAACCGCCTCCGCCAGCGGATCGAAGCCCTGCGCCGGGGGCTTGTGGAAAGCGACCAGAACCTGCCCGTCGTCACCCCGGACGATATCGCCGAGATCGTCGCCATGTGGACAGGCATCCCGATCACCCGTCTGACGGAAGAGGAATCCGCGCGCTTGCTGCGCCTGGAGGACGAACTGCACAAGCGCATCGTCGGACAGGATGAGGCGATCCGCACGGTCGCTCGCGCCATCCGCCGCGCCCGCGCCGGGCTCAAGGACCCCCGCCGCCCGATCGGCTCCTTCATCTTCCTTGGCCCCACCGGTGTGGGCAAGAGCGAACTTGCCCGCGCTCTGGCCGAGGTGCTCTTCGGCACCGAGGACGCGCTGATCAAGGTGGATATGTCCGAATTGATGGAGCGACACACGACCGCCCGCCTGGTCGGCGCACCCCCGGGCTACGTGGGCTACGGGGAAGGCGGGCAGCTGACCGACGCCGTACGCAACCGGCCCTACTGCGTGGTCCTCCTGGACGAGATCGAAAAGGCCCACCCGGACGTCTTCAACATGCTCCTGCAGATCATGGAGGACGGCTGCCTCACCGACGCCAAGGGCCGCAAGGTCGATTTCCGCAACGCCGTGCTGGTGATGACTTCCAACGTGGCTGCCGAGCAGATTATCCGCGGCGCGACCTGGGGCTTTGCCTCCCGCAGCGACCGCCAGGCGGCCGAGCTGCGCGAATACGAGGCGATGAAGGACAAGGTCCTCTCGGAGATGCGCAACCTCTTCCGGCCGGAGTTCCTCAACCGCGTGGACGCGATCATCGTGTTCCACGCCCTCAATCCGGACCATATCCGCCAGATCGCGCGCATCCAGCTGCGCCGCGTGGAAGAGCAGCTGCGACAGGCAGGGTTCGCGCTCGAGGTGACGGATGCCGCGGTGAACCTGCTCGCCGAACTGGGCTACGATAGCGCTTTCGGCGCACGGCCGCTAAAGCGCGTCATCGCCAACCTGGTGGAGGATCCTCTGGCCGAGGCGATCCTGCAGGGGCGCTTCCGCCACGGGGACACGATCGTCGTCGACGCGGTGGAGGGGCAGATCACCTTCTATCCCAAGACACCCCCTGCCCTGACCCCGCCGGAAGGGTCCGAAATCCTGGAACGCGTGGGAAAGAACTGAAGCGACCGGATGGACCGGTGCGCGCGTTCAGACGCGGCTGAGCCACTCGGCCGTATGGTCGGCAAGCGCGCGTAGCCGGTTTGCCGTTTTTTCTTCCCCGCTTTCCCGGGCCAAATCGCGCATCAGGGCGACCAGATGCTCCGTCACGATGGCCCGGTTCTCCGTAAGCAGGGCATCCACCGCTCCGGCATCCGGAGCGGAAAGGAGCCGCCGGATCAGCCGCACCTCCGGAGGCAGTTTCTCCTGGGCGATCTCGAGCAGGAGGGTCCCGATCTGCTGGAGGCGCTGCCGCATCCCCTCGTTCCCCGCCTCATCGGCGGCCTGAAGGTTGGCCCCCAGAACGATGAAGAACGCATCGTCGAATTCCTCGAGATGGGTCCGGATAAAAGACTCCGGATCGGGGGCCGCAAGCAGCCGACGTAACAGCGCCGCCGCACTTTCCAGTTCCTGCCGCGCCTCCTCGTCCAGCCGCTCCGTGAGCGCCAGCAGCCGCGTACGGAGCTCTTCCATCCGCTTGGCTTCTTCTTCCCGGTCGGCCTGGCGGGCCTTGTCGATCCGTTCGCTCAGCATCTGGAAAAAGAGGTAATCGACCCCCGAGCGGTACCAGGTTACCAGTTCGGAGAGTTCCTCCTCGGAGGAAGCCCCAAGGATCTTTTCCAACAGCTCCTCGCGACCCAGGGACGGATGCTCCGGCGGCTCGACCACCATGCGGGCGGCGAGCTTGCGGCCGTAGGAACTCAGCCGCAGGAGCCGTTCGCGCAGTGCTTCCAGCGGGAACGCCTCGTCCGGTCGGTCCTCCTGATAGAGCATCTCGATATACGCCCCCAGAAAGGCGAAGAACTCGAATCCGATCTGATCGTCCGCCTCCTCGACCAGCTGCCGAAGGCGCTCCTCATCCTCTGAAGCCTCCAGCAGCCGATCGAGCAGTTCCACCCGTGCCTTCTGGGTCGCCAACATCTCCGGGGTGACCCCCTCCGCCTGCAGGACCGTCTCCAACAGTCCCTGCAGGGTCAGCACGGTCTTCGGAAGCAGGAGGTACCCCTTGCGTCCCTCTGGAGGAAGGTGGGCCATGATCTGGTTCGTCAGGTACCCGATGAAAGCCTGCAGCTGCTGATCGTCCATCTCGGCTTCCGGAGGCGCCAGCACAACCAGCAGTTCCTTTTCCGGGTCGTGGTACATCAGCGGAGCCGCGATGAACCCCTCGGCTCCACATTTGGGGCAGCGAACGGTGTTCAGGCGCCCACGGAGCAGCCGATCCTTCAGTTCCGGCTCCAGGCCGACATCCACCAGGCTGTAGACGTCCACCACCAACGCCGCGCCGCACACCGGGCAGTTCATAGAAACCTGCTGTGGGCCAAACTTTGTTTCCATAGGCATTCGTCCTTCGGAAGAAGATCGCTCCCCTCCCTAACGCAACCAGGCCACTGCGGAGGCTACCATCAGCCCCGCAAAGAGCAGGAACGGAAGGTGCCCGATCACCCCGAGTTGCAGCACCAGCATCCCGCCGATCAGGCACCCCACGACCCCGCCCAGTCCGACCACCACTTGCACTGCCGGTCCGCGCTTACGGCTACCCGCTGCAAGTGCCACCTGGGCCAGAGCGCTCCCCGCCAGCGGGCCCGCAAGCAAGGAGATGATCACGCCCCACCCCACGATAAAAGCCGCCAGCAGGCCGGCCAGGGCCCCGGTCCCCAGCGCCGCTCCCCCGGCCGCCAGCAGCTGCACCGGGCTCGGCCGGTACGGCTCCGGGCGCCGTTCCCGCACGCAGAGCGGGCAGAGCTGACCCACGGGAAAGGGGCGCGCACAGCGGGCGCAGATCGGCCGACCGCACTGGCTGCAGCGGAGCGTCGTGGGTACCCCGGGGTGAAAGGCACATTCCAGCGGCTGGCGTGCTTCCGCCAGGCTCAGCGCATCGGCCGCACCGAGGCCGGCCGCTGCCGCGGCGTTTCCGGGATCCACCTCCAGCGCCCGACGGTAGCAGGCCTCCCTTTCGGCGGCATCGTCCACCACCGAGGCCAGCCCGAGCCATCCTTCGACGTTCCCCGGCGAGCGGTCGACCACCTGCCGGTACAGCTCCTCCGCACGGGCGCGGTCCCCGGCCGACGCCGCTTCCCTGGCCTGCCGCAGCAACTCCTCCAGCGAGAGGTAGCGGGAATCAGAGGGCAAGGAGAGCCTCCCGGGTATACCCCTTACACTCTGTCCACCAGGGCAAAGAGGAAATCCCCTTCCGCTGCCACCTCCCCTTCCACACGGGCCGTGCCGTGCCCCTTGCCGATCCGGCCGTGCATCCGCTCCAGGACCATCTCGAGCTCCAGCTGGTCCCCGGGGCGCACCGTCCGCCTGAAGCGCACCCGATCCAGGCCCGCAAAGAGCGCCAGCTTCCCCTGGTTCTCCGGGCGGCTGAGCACAGCCACCGCGCCCAGCTGGGCGAGCGCCTCCAGGATCAGCACGCCCGGCATGATGGGCTGCCCGGGGAAATGGCCGGCGAAGAACGGCTCGTTGACGCTCACGTTCTTCACGCCGACGGCCCGTTCCGGCGTCAGCTCGAGCACGCGGTCCAGGAGGAGAAACGGATAGCGGTGCGGAAGGATGCGCTGGATCGCTTCCGCTTCGAGCATGCCATCCTCCTCCGCACGCCTACGGCTGGCTTGCCGCGAGCGCTTCCTCGATGACCTTCTGGAACTGCTCGTACGGGTAGGCACCG
This sequence comes from Chloroflexia bacterium, assembly GCA_049969155.1. GTDB lineage: Bacteria > Chloroflexota > Chloroflexia > DTKN01 > DTKN01 > DAOTVY01. The sequence continues at coordinate 8,207 of JBMFPK010000034.1, forward strand.
AGCAGTCCCTGGCCGTTGATCAGGAAGGTCGGCGTGGAAGAGACCCCGATCTGCTGGGCGTAGGCGGCCTCGTTGCTGATCTTGGCGGCCGTCTGGTGTTCCGCAAGGCACGAGGCAAACGCCCCTGTATCCAGCCCCAGATCCGCTGCAAGGCTCTGGAAGACCTTCAGGGCATCCGCGTTTCCGGACCACGCCTGCTGGTTCAAAAAGATCCGATCGTGCATAGCCCAGAACTGTCCCTGCAGGCCGGCGCATTCGGCGGCCTCGGCGGCGAGCTGCGCCTGAGGATGCATGCTGGGCGGCAGGGGAAAGTTCCAGAAGATGTGGACCACTTTGCCGGTGCGGATATAGTTCTCGAAGATCTTGGGCGACGTCTCACGGACGTGCCGCGCGCAGAACGGTCACTGATAGTCCGAGAACTCGATCAGCATCACCGGCGCGTTCGGGTCGCCCTCGAAGTAGTGATCCCCCTGGGCTTTGCCCCAGGGGATGCCCAAGGGCAACGTCCCCAGGACCGTCATCTCGACGTTGGGCCGGCGGAAACGCTGGCCGGCCTGGGTGGGGCCTGCGGTCGGCTTCGCTGTAGGCGTGGGCACCGCAGCCGTGCCGGCCGGGATGATGGGGGGAGCCGGGGTCTCCGTTTGGCGCAACCCGCAGCCGGATCCCAGCGCAACCAGAACACACAGCACCAGACCGAAAAGCCACTTTCCTTTCATATCTTCGTCCTCCCAAACCTGAGATCGAATGCTGGCTCTTGCGTCCGAATGCCTCCTTTCTTCAGGAGCCCCGTAGGCCAAAGCTTCTCCGTTCGTAGTTCGGGGCTTCCTTGGTGATTACCACGTCGTGCGGGTGGCTTTCCACCAGCCCGGCGTTTGTGATGCGCACAAACCGCGCCTTCTGCCGCATCTCCTCGATCGTGCGGCAACCGCAGTAGCCCATCCCGGCCCGCAAGCCGCCCACCAGCTGGTAGACGACATCCGCCAGCGGGCCCTTGTAGGGCACCATGCCCTCGATCCCCTCGGGGACCAGTTTCTCCATCCCGGCCTGGAAGTAGCGGTCGCTGGCGCCTTCCCGCATGGCCCCCAGGGACCCCATGCCCCGGTACGACTTGAAGGAGCGCCCCTCGTAAAGGATCGTTTCCCCGGGGCTCTCTTCCGTCCCCGCGAAGAGGCTTCCGATCATCACGCTGTGAGCACCGGCGGCAATCGCCTTGGCAATGTCGCCGGAGTACTCGATGCCCCCGTCCGCGATGATCGGCACGTCGTACGGCTCGGCCGCCTCCGCGCAGTCGGTGATCGCCGTGATCTGGGGCATCCCGGCCCCGCTCACCACGCGGGTGGTACAGATCGAACCCGGCCCCACCCCCACCTTCACCGCGTCCGCCCCGCGCTCGATCAGCGCGCGCGTGCCCTCCGCGGTGACCACGTTGCCGGCGATCACCTCGGCGTCCGGGTACCACTCCTTCAACTGCACCAGCGCATCCATCACCCCGCGCGAATGGCCATGGGCCGAGTCGATCACCAGCACGTCGACGCCCGCCTCCAGGAGCGCGCCGGCGCGCTCCCGCAGGTCCGGCCCGACGCCTACGGCAGCACCCACGCGGAGCCTCCCCAGCTCGTCCTTGCAGGCGTTGGGGTACTGGATGCGCTTCATGATGTCCTTGACCGTGATCAGACCGCGCAGGATATAGTTGTCGTCCACGACGAGCAGTTTCTCGATCCGATGCTGACGGAGGATCTCCTTCGCTTCGTCGAGCGTGGTCCCTACCGGAACCGTGATCAGGTTCTCCTTGGTCATCCGCTCCGAGATCGGGATGTCCAGGTTCTCCTCGAAGCGCAGGTCACGGTTCGTCAGGATGCCGACCAGACGGCCTCCGGGTTCGGTGATCGGGACGCCCGAGATGTGGTAACGGGCCATCAATTCCAGGGCGTCGCGGATCGGCCGGTCCGGCGGCAGGGTGATCGGGTCGACGATCATGCCGCTCTCGGACCGCTTGACCATGCGCACCATTTCCGTCTGACGTTCGATCGACATATTGCGATGGAGGATCCCGATCCCGCCTTGGCGGGCCAGCGCAATGGCCAGCGCCGCCTCGGTGACCGTGTCCATCGCTGCGCTGAGGATGGGAATGTTCATCCGGATGTGCCGGCTCAGCCGCGTGGAGACGTCGACATCGCGGGGCAGGACATCCGATTCGGCCGGCACGAGGAGGACATCGTCGAAGGTGAGTGCCTCACGTCCGTATTTCTCCTGCCACTTCATCTTCTCCTCCTCGCCACACAGGTCAATCCGGGCCGAGGAAAGCGCCTGGGGGACGATTTGTTGCATTCTACAACAACCACCCGCCTTACGCAAACGCAGAAAGGCGCGGAAGGGCGCGCTCCGACAGCGCATACCCTCCCGCGCAAATCAAAGCGCTTACGGCTCCAGTACGCCCTCTGTCTCTCCCTCTACCGCGATGGCCACCTCGCGCACCGTCGGGAACTCGAGCAGGGTGCGGGAGATCTGCTGGCGGATCGCCCAGACGCGCGCTGAACCTCCTCCGTAGGCTTTCATCTCCCGCGAAAAGTCCGCGCGGGCCACGCCGTCCTGGATGGTCAGCCCCAGAAGCCGCACGCGGCATCCCCAGTCAGCCCCGCGCCCCGGATAGCTGAGCACCTGATCGGGCGTCGGGATCGCCGTGCCCAAGCCGGCCAGGTCGTAGGCCGGGGGCCCCCACAGCAGTTCCTCCAGCGCCGCGGTGCCGATGCGCACCGTCTTGGGGATGTGCACCTGCACCGGGGTGAGCTCCTCCCCCAGGAGGAAGTAGAGGGTGACCACCGTGACGTCCGGATCGTCCCAGTTCAGCAGCGTGAGCTCGCGGCGCGCCAGGGAAGTCCCGCCCGGTCGGCGGATCTCCAGGACGGCGGGTTGCGTCGGCGGCATCGGCGGCGGGACGTCTGCCTGCCACCAGAGGCTCTCGATCAGGAGGCCACGCCCGTCCTCGCCGGCGCGCAGCGTGTAGGAGCGCTCCAGGACCGTCCCATCCTGCCATCGCAGCGAGACGACGACCTCCTCGCCGGGCCGGCCCAGGCGTGCCAGGATATGGAGCGGAAGGGTCGCCCGCGCACCTTCCACCGGCATCTCGATCACCGCCGAAGCGCGCGTGGGTTGCAGGAGGACGTCGACGCTCGCCTGAACCACGACCGAGCCGTCCTTGGCACTCAGCTCGGCCACCTCCACCCGCCCCGGGCCAGGCGTGTCCACAACGAACAGGATGGTGCCGACAAAGGTGCCCGGCTGTCCCATCTCTGCCGCGACCATGATCGGGGCGCTCCCCACCACCTGGCCCGCGGCATCGTAGACGCGCCCCAGCAGCGTCGACTCGAAGGGCGATACCGCGACCGAACCCCGCACCTCGACCGGGCTCGACACCGTCTCCCCGGGCCGCGGGGCGACGAGGGTGATCGCCGGGGGAACCGGGGTCCCAGTGGGCACAACGGGCGGCGTAGGGGAGGCACTCGGTTCGACCTTGGGCGTGGGAGCAGGGCTCGATGGGGACGTCGCGGGGGTGGGCAAAAAAGTGCAGGCAGCAAGGAGCAACAGGAACACCATACCGACGAAAACAACCGGTTTACGCATGCGACCTCCTCCTCTTGGGATCGTTTGGCACGACAGGCCCATGGTATGCCTGGGGAGCGGGGCAAAGCGGTTGCGCAGGGCACGCTTTCCGCACGTTTCGCCTCCCTTTGCCCTCTTGCGGCGTCAAGAAAGAAAGAGCCGGTCTGCACCGGCCCCTGCGCGGCTGGGGAGACTCGAACTCCCGACCCCTTGCTCCGGAGGCAAGTGCTCTATCCACTGAGCTACAGCCGCAGCATCTGTATTATATCACCGATGCGCCCCGAGCGCAAACCGCCCGCGGCTTGTGGTATAATACCGTTGACGTTCAGCGGAGGTTCCTATGACCCGAACATCCAGGCGGGGACGGGCGGTCCCGATACGCCGTTCGTCGGCACAGACAGGCGCCGGATGGGTGGTGATCGTCCTCGTGCTGTTGATCCTGGCGGCGTTGGGCATCCTGGGCGTGCAGCTGTACCGGCATCTCTACCTCCCTGTGCAAGATGCCGCGCGCCGCATCATCGCTACCCGGCCTCCGGTCACCGGAACCCCTCAGCCCACACCGAACCCGCTGAAGGACCCGATCAACATCCTCCTCATCGGCGTGGACCGGCGGGAAGGTGACGAGAGCACTCGGAACGACGTGAACATCGTCGTGCACGTGGACCCGGTCCACCGCTTTGCCAGCATGCTCTCGATCCCGCGGGATACACGCGTCTACATCCCGGGGCACGGCGCGTACAAGATCAATGCTGCCTACGCGTTCGGCGAACTGTACCACGAAGCGGAGGGCGGCGGCCCGGTCTGGGCCAAGCGCACGGTGGAACAGTTCCTCGGGATGCGGATCGACTACTACGCGGAGGTGGACTTTCGCGGGTTCGAGCGGATCGTCGACCTGGTGGGTGGGATCACGGTCGACGTTCCCTGGCCCCTTCTGGACAATGAATACCCGACCGAGGACTATGGCTACATGCGGATCTACATTCCGGCCGGCCTCCAGCATATGGACGGCCGCACGGCCCTCCAGTATGCCCGCTCCCGCCACGCGGATAGCGACCTGGGACGAAATCGCCGCCAG
>JBMFPK010000034.1:12891-14307 GCA_049969155.1 Chloroflexia bacterium
AGCAGGTGCTGCTCGCGCTCCGCGAGCGCATCCTCCGCATGGACGTCCTGACCGACCTGAACCGTATGGACGACCTCTTCCGGCAGCTCGGGGATACCCTGGAAACCGACATGTCGCTGGACACGCTGTACGCCCTGGCCCGCCTCGCCCCCAAGATCGACCGTGACAACATCGTCTCGTACGCGCTGGACTGGACGGTCCTTTCCGAGATCTCCGGCACGACCGACCTGGAACCGTGCGTCCCCTGTGTGGCGCAGATCGTGCAGGAGATGCAGATGGATCCCATTGTGCGGCGGCTGAAGGAGGAAGGCGCCCGGATCGAGGTGCGCAACGGCACCTGGGTCCCGGACCTGGCGAAGAACACCGCAAGCTATCTGCGCGCCCACGGTTTCAACGTGGTGTCGATCCTTCAGGACAATCGGGCAGGGCACTACACCTTCACGCTGATCCTGGACAACGTCGATCTCCCCTTCACGCGGGGACAGCTCGTGGAGCAACTCCATACGAACCCCGCATACGCCTTGGTCTTCCCGGACTATGACCAACTGGGGATCCTGCCGCCGGAAGGGGCCGATATCTTGGTCATCCTCGGCGACGACTACAAACTACCACAGGAATGACCGGACCCGTGCCGCGCGGGATGTACAGCCGGTACCGCGCCCGACCGCTTCTCACCCTTCCCTCCAGAGTGCCACAACAATAAAGCACCGGGCGATCCCCTTGCGCCGATATTCTCCTTGCTTGACATCCTTGCAGATTGCAGATATCATCCCTTTCTGGAAGGGAGGGAGGAAAGATGCCGTCCTGGGGTCGGATAGAGCCACCCGCGCCGGTTGCGGGCCAGCCGCTTTTGCAGTACAATGGGCGTAAGGATCGCGGTGGAGGCTCAAGCGTGCTCTTGGAGCTCCGCATTCGCAATTTCGCCATCATCGAAGCGCTCAGCCTGTCGTTCGCCCCTGGCCTGAACGTCCTCACTGGCGAGACCGGAGCCGGCAAGTCGATCATCATCGACGCCCTGAGCCTGCTCCTCGGGGACAAGGCCGACCGCACCTTGGTGCGCACCGGCAGTGAGCGTGCCGAGGTCGAGGGTGTCTTTGCGCTGGACGAGGCCTCTCTCGAGCGCATCGGTCCCCTGCTGGAAGAGTACGGCCTTTCATCCGAGGAGGAGGAGAACCTGATCCTTTACCGCGAACTCGGGGCCAGCGGCCGCAGCCTCGCTCGGGTGAACGGGCGCGCAGTGAACGTCCACCTGCTGCGCGAGATCGGGGAACGGTTGGTGGACATCCACGGGCAAAGCGAGCATCTGTCGCTTTTCCGCGTCCGCAACCATCTGGAGTTGCTCGACCGGTACGCAGGCACGCTGGCGCTGCGCCAGGAGATCGCCGAGGGGGTCACCCGTCTGCGCGCGGTGCGTGA
>JBMFPK010000035.1:0-14094 GCA_049969155.1 Chloroflexia bacterium
GGCTTTTCCGCCACCTCGGGGTCCAGGTTGTTCATCAGCATGCGCAGCGCGGCCTCCTGCGGCCATCCCTTGCAGGAGATCGCCGTCCCACGCGGCGCCCGCACGACACGCGGAGCGGACATCGCAAACCTCCTCCGGCTCAATCCCTGCGGAAACGGGCCCAAGCCTTCAGACCGGGCGGCGGAAGAGCCGCTGGCCGGGGCAGCGCGGCCAACTCCCGCCGCGTGGGCAAGACCCCTTCGGGCGGCCGGCCCACCACCAGCACCGGCTGGCTGGTGCCCCGCCGGCCGGCGGTGTTCACCGCCTCCACGAGCAACCGGTGCTCCCCCGGACGCACCGCCCAGGTCACCGTGTACACGCGCTCAGAAAGCGGGTACACCGTGCTTGTGATCGCGGTGCCGATAAAAATCCCGTCGTAGAAAAAGTCCACCCGCGCCGCAGGAGAGACGCTCTCCACCTTCGCTACCAGCGTCACCGCAGGCTCGGTCAGCACGCTCCCCGGCGTCGGGGAAAGAAGCCGCACGTAGATCGGGCCCCGGTCCAGGTATACCGGGACGTAGGTGTGCCCCGGCTCGTCCCCGCTGAAGCGCGGCCGGCCTTCCCTCGTGTAGACGGTCAGCCGCAGGACGTAGGGGCCGTCCGGCAGCTTCGAGGGGTCCCATACCGCCAGCACCCCGTTGTGCACCGGGGTACGCCCGACATCCTCGGCTACATTGTGCCACTCGGTGGGCATCTCCCCCAGCGGCCCTTTCTGCCCCCACTCGACAACATAGTAGGCGAACTGGTCCTTCGGGTCGCTGGATACGAGGTCTGCGGAGCCCCGGATCTCCACCGTGCCCGTGATACCGTCGTAACGCGTGGGGTAGGTGATCGTGCGCACGAGTCCTGCCCAACGGTTCGGCGGCGGCTGGCCCGGTTGCCCCGGCTGCGGGGTCCCCAGATCCAGCGGGCAGGTCATCGTGGGGACCTGCGGGATGCCCGCCTCACGCATCCACTCCTCCAGGCCGGCCTTCTCCTCCAGCTTCGCCACGCTCCAGAGGTCCAGGAAGACCTGCTCCTCTACAAGTTCTGGCGGGTAACTGACCCCCTCCTGCGGGAGGCAATATCGCGGCGGGTCGCTCCCGGGGATGCGCACCACGACCATCGGCTTGTGGATGTTGCAGACTTCGTGCGGCTCCGTGCCCTGGATGAAGGTTTCCATCACGCGCGGACAAGAAGGTCCGGGGAGCTTTCCCGAGACGGCGCACACTTCTACATCGACGATGCTCTTCGGTCGGCGAAAGTCGTACTGCAGCCCCCCGTTTTCATCACGCAGGACGTCCTCCAGGTCGGGATTGCGAAAGTAGGCCAGGCGGGTTTCTTCGTCGGGGAAGTAGCGCGGCAGCCCCACCTGCTCGTCGAGCGGGTGAAAGACCGCCTCCATGAAGTTGTGCCAGATGCGGCCGGCCGTACGCACGCTGGGGATGCCCCGAGCATGTTCTGCCCCCCGGGGCGCACAGTTCAGTGTCATCGGCTCGTTGTTGTTGTTCCCCACCCAGACGCCCACGACCAAGTAGGGGGTATAGCCGATCGTCCAGTTGTCCGCCCAGTCCTCGGAGGTACCCGTCTTGACCGCCGCCGGCCGGCTCAACTCCAGCACGCTGTGCGGTCCGAAAGCCCCCTCTCGTGCCTTGTCGTCCGAAAGGATGTTCGTGATCAGGTAGGTATAGAGCGGGTCGACCACCTGGGGTTGTTCCTCCAGCGGTTTGGGCCGGTAGTCGATCAGCACGTTCCCCTGGCTGTCGGTCACCCGCAGGAGCACCTGCGGAGGAACGTAGCGCCCCTCGTTGGCCAGCGTGGAATAGGCGGTCACCATGTCGCGCAGGTTGACCTCACCTCCGCCCAGGGTGAGGGAAAGGCCATAGTACTCGAGTCCGCGCGAAAGCCCGGTGATCCCCATCCGGTGGGCGAGCTCGATCGTCTCCCCCACACCCGCGAACTGGATGACCTTGATCGCGGGCACGTTCAGGGAGCAGGCCAGGGCATTGCGCAACCGCACCGGCCCGCGGAACTTGTTGTCGTAGTTCTTGGGGACGTAGGTCTCCTGGCCCGGCACGGGGAATTCCGTCTTGACATCGAGCACCATGGTCGCCGGCGTCCACCCCTTCATGAAGGCCTGCAGATAGGTGAACGGCTTGAAGGAGGAACCGGGCTGCCGATCGGCCAGTGCGGCGTTCACCTGGCCGTCGACCACGTTCGTCGGCAGCCCGCAGGGGCTCGGCTTCACCAGGTTATAGTCGACGCTGCCCACCATGGCCAGGATTTCCCCGGTGGAAGGGCGCATCGCCACCAGCGCGCCGTTGTTTGCGTTGTAGGCGATGGCATCCTCCTGGCTCAGGCGGTCGCGCAGGACCGCCTCCCCCAGCCGCTGGTAGCGAATATCCAGGGTCGTCGTGATGCGCAACCCGCCGCCGTAGAGCTTCTCCGGGCCGATGCGGGGATCTTTTTCCAGGAGTTCCCGCACGTACATCACAAAGTGCGGTGCCTCGATCTGGATCTCGGGGCGGACAAAGTGCAGCTCCTCGCGGTAGGCGGCGTCGGCCTGGGCCTGGGTGATGTAGCCGTCCTCGACCATGCGCCGCAGGACGTGGTACTGGCGGTCCTTGGCCTTCTCGTAGCCGCCGGCGAAAAAGGGGTTATACTCCGTCGGCGATTTGGGCAGGCCGGCCAGGAAGGCGCATTCCGCCAGGTCCAGCTCCCAGACGTGCTTGCCGAAATACCCCTGGGCCGCTGCCTCCACGCCGTAGGAGAGGTTGCCATAGGAGACCTCGTTCAGGTACATGAGGAGGATCTCGTCCTTGCTGCGGATGCGGGTCAGCTCCAGGGCGAGGATCGCCTCCTTGACCTTGCGTTCCAGACGCTGGGAATACCGCTCCTCCGGCGGAAAGAGCGCGTTGCGGATGAACTGCTGGGTCAGGGTACTCCCGCCTCCCTGGATGCTTCCGGTGCGCAAAAAGTCGCGCACGGCGCGCGCGATGCCAGCCGGATCGATCCCGGGGTTCGAGTAAAAGTTCTTGTCTTCGATCGCAAGCGTCGCCCAGATCAGCTCCTTGGGCACCTGCGCCAGGCTCGTGAGACGCGTGCGGCGCCCTTCCGCAAAGAGCTCGTAGAGCAGGTACCCGTTGCGGTCGTAGATCTTGCTCGATTCAAAGACCTGCCGCGTGTTCAGGCGGTCCAGCTGTCCCTTGAGCTGGCCGGCATAGTAGGCATAGACCCCGAGGCCGGCCGCGCCGGCCAGGCCCACGAGCGAGGTCGCGGCGGCGACCATCAAGCCCAGGACGGCGAGCACCACGAGCGCTGGCGGCACGCGGCGCGGGGCTGCGGCAGCGATGCGCGCGTGGCGCCGCAAGAGAAAAGGCGGCGGCGCCGGCGCGCGGTGGTTACGGCGGTTTAAACGCACATAACGGATCGCCAAAGCATCCCTCCAGATGCCCATCTGATGCCCCGAGTATACCATAGCGGGAAAGGACGGTCAAACCCCCCCTGGCGAACGGTTGGGCTACCGTTCCCTGACGGGGGCCCCGCGCTGGAGGAAAGCAAGCGCGGAAAGAGCCGAGGGGGCTTCGAAGGGGCCTGGTCGCCGGCCTGGGCGGTCCACCCCGGACGCAGGAAGCGTCCCGGCCCTGCTCGCAGATCCCCGCTTCCGGGAGGGCCTCCTTCCCTGCGGGATGCGCGCCTGGGGAAAACCTGGGACTCCTGCTGCCAGGGATGCCGGCGCGAGGCAGTCCTCACCTGGGCAAAGCGGCAGCCCGCCCTCCGCATCGGACGGGCAGCCCTTGGGCGTTGACCAAGCCGTTCTACACCCTGCTATGCAGTTTTCGCAAGGCAGCCGGGCGAGCGTGCTGCATACTGAGGCTGTCGCCCGGGTCAACCAACTGCCTCCAGGCCGTCGATCCCCGGAGCGGAAAAGGGCTTATGGGGGACGTGGCCTGGACCGAACCGCTGGGTCCGCCCGCGGGAGGCACCGCCGGTGCTGGCAGTCATCCATCGCCCGGAGCCGGGCGCTCGCCGGGCCTGGCCGGTTGTGCGCGGCTGCGGCCGGCAGCACAAGACGGACTTCCAACAAAGAGGGCCTGGGTGTCGAGGCGATCCTGCAGCACAAACCGGAGCGCTTCCGGCGGACGGTGCGGCACGGGGTGATGGCCGTCCGTTTCGTTATCCCATTGCTTATCTCCACAGCCAACGCTTCCGCTAGATCCATCCGTCCATTGACGCTTCAGGGGTGGCCGAGCCACACAGCCAACTCGCTCAGGGCGGTGGAATGGACCAGGTACGTCTCCGAATGCTCCATTGCCAACCGCTGCGTCACCGCCAGCATCGCCGCCGGGCTCCCCCGGGCCCTGCGCCGGTCGTCGGCCGTCGCGCGGTGCGACACGTAGCCCCACATATGTTCGACCGCGTTGCGCACCCCGCCCGGCGACGGCGGCCGTCGCAGCAGCTCGGTCAGTTCGTCGGCGAAGGCGGCCAGTGATTCAGGCTCCCGGGCGTGGGCCGCCCAGCGCCCGAAGACGCGGTAGGCCGCCGAATCGCGGGCCAGCACCGAGTACTTGTGCTGCGCCCAGATCCGCTGGGCATCGCGCGGCAGCGGGATGCGGCCCGGCTCCCTGCCGGTGTACTTCTCCCGCAACCGTTCCAGTTGTCGGGCGGGCCGCTCCACGTATCCCGGCCAGGCGGTGGCGTCGGGTGGGATGGAGAGCGGTGAGCGGTGACGGTAACCCCGCAGCGCCATCTCCGCCACCAGAAGTGCATGACGGACGGCGAGCGCGCCCAGGAAGTCCCGCCACCGGATCGTCTCCGGATGGTTCGCGTAGCCCTTCCGTCCGCCGAGGACCACCCGCACCAGCGCGTGTAGTTCGCTGTGCTCGCCGAGCAGGCTCTGGCGGTTCAGGTAGCCAGGGTGCAGGTCCCAGATGCGCACGTTCCGACCGACGTCGCTCTGTCTCTAGACAGGCGCCAGCGTCCCCGCGAAGATCATCCAGGCCAGCACCGTCTTGGAGACCAGGCTGAGCACAATGAACATCCGCTCGCCGAAGAGGTAGTCTTTCCACGGACCCGCCTTCTTGTACTGAAGGAGCATGTTGATGGCGAAGGTGTTGAAGAAGACGAACAATGTCGGGATGATGGCGTAGACGAAGGTGGGCGGCTTGGCCTCCCCACCGGCCGAGACGGCGCCGAAGAAGTAGACGAAGATGACCACCCAGGGGATGATGCCGGCAATCGAGCCGAAGATGAACGGGCTCCAGTCGGTCCGTGCGGTGTGCTGATTGAGGCTTTCCATCAGCAGGCCGAAAAGGTTCATCATCGCGTTGATGCCGAACATCAGGATGATGGCCCCCAGGTCCCACACCCCTGCCAACAGGCCGATGAGGACGATCATCAGCGAGGAACTCAGGGCATACTCGTAGAACCGGATCGGGTTCCTGCCCTGCTTCAGGTTTTCCACGTACCGGCCGTAGCCGACGGTGGAAAGGTAGAAGTGGGCCACGGCAGAGATGAGCAGAAAGATGGCAACGGCTGGCCCCAGTGGAAGTCCCCAGACCAACTCAGGCACTGGGTTGAGCGAGAAGGTGGCCCGGTCGAAACCCAGGAAGTTGGTAAAAATGGGATAGGTGGTATCGTTGCTCAGAACCCACATCAGGACACCCTGAATCAGGTGCAGGAAGCCCATCATCAGGTTGAAGCGACGGAGGCCGCGATAGACGCGATCGGATCCTTGAGCCTTCCCCGCGGAAACGGTTTGCGCAGACATTTTCTTCTCTCCTTTCGACTCAGATCATCCCACGACGCCATTGCTTCGTCCCAAACACTCCTGCATCTTCATCGCACCATCCTTCGGTCGGCCAGGCCGACCGTCGGCCGACGGCCCAAAGGGCCGACTTCAGAGCCACCGCACCCGTTGCCGCGGCAGCAAACGGCCTTTCCACTGCGCCCGACCAGTCACGGTTAGCCACAGCGACCGGAAAGCGATCAGCACCAGACACAGGATGCCGACCGGGTACAGAAAGACTAGGTGGCGCGGGAACCGGAGGCGCGTGAGGGTGATCCACCAGATGACCCCCATCTCGGCCACCGCCACCGCCGCCGGCCACGAGGCAACAAGCCGCTCACCCAGCCCGAGCCGCCACATCGCCAGCGTCACCAGCGGCTCCCACCCGAGCAGCAGCAGCCAGAGCCAGACAAAGAGGTATTCGATCACGCGGAAGTCGAACGCGGCGAAAAGGTTCTTGGAGAACCCCTCCACTGCCTCTCTTGCGCTCCGATACATCCGGCAGGAAACAACCGCCCCCAGGTCCACAACCCGCCAGCGCAGACCGCGCGCCTTCACCCGCCGCCCTAGCGCGATGTCGTCCACGGGGTTATCCCGCACCGCCGCGTGCCCCCCGACTGCCTCATATGCCGTGCGACGGAACAGCATCCACTGTCCGTTGGTCAGCGAAAGTTCTGGAAGCCGCACCCGATGAGCCAGCGGCAGGGGCAGGAAGGAGAAAAAGCACCAGAAGGCCGTCGGGACCGTCAGCCGCTCCCCCCAGGTGACCACCTTCTGGTGCAGGAAACCGCTCAGCAGGTCCGCACCCTCTGCCAGAAGCGCGGCGACCCCTGACCGGAGCGCATGCGGATGATGCACCGTGTCCGCGTCGGTGAAGAGGAGCAGTTCCCCCGTGGCTGCCTCTGCCAGCTGTTGGCAGGCCCAGTGCTTGCCCAGCCAGCCTTCGGGGAGAGGACGGCCCTGAAGCACCCGCAGCCGGCCGTCGGGTTCCGCCAGTCCGGCCAGCGCCGGTCCTGTCCCATCGGTCGAGCCGTCGTCGAAGACCAGTACCTCGTAGTCCGGGTAGTCCTGCGCCAACAGCGACTTCACGCAGTCCGCCACGACCTGCCGCTCGTTCCGCACGGGGAGGAGGATCGACACGCGGAGGAAACGGGCTGGAAGCGGGTATGCCTCCACGCGCCGTAGCGCGAGCGCGTTGCTCAGAACAACCAGGAGCAGGACCCCGAGGAAGGCGGCGATGCCGAGCTGGTGGTCGAGGAGGAGCGGCTTCAAGGAGACCTCCGTATCAGCCGTCGAAGCCCGGGCCGGGGCGCCGCATTGTCTGCAGGCCGCCCCGGTGCTTCCGGAAGGCGAAGAAGGCCGCCAGGCAAGGACTACCAACAGGCCTCGGCTGCGTTGACGGCCACAACCACGGCTAGGGCCGGCCCCAGGGTTGTCGCACCGGCCCACAGGGTCAACTCGGTCCAGACGCCGGATCTGACGGCGAGCGCCTTGCTACCTCGAGAGCAGGGGAACGGTGAAAAGGCATAGCCCGCCACCGGAGCCCGTGCCACCGACGCCGGCAACTAACCCTCCAACCCGCCTCCATCGTCGGCCAGACCCGCCGGGACCCCTGCCTTCCACCCACCGGTCTGCCAGGTGTCGGCCGCTCCCGGACTCCCATCCCCGACGGTCCGGATATCCACGGCGCCGACGAGCCGGCCAAGCCAGTTCGAGAAGGGGGGGCGAGGGGGAAAAGAACCCCAAGGTGGTCCACATCCACACTGCCGCTACCGAAGGCGCGTAGCCGAAGAGGCCGGGGGCACCGGTGATACACTTGTCCACTTCACCCCCCTCCAAAGCGATTGCTGCCAGCCGCTCGGCGATCGGCCCGCCGACATCGCCCAGCCCCTCCCGCAGCGCTTCCGCATACCGGAGCAAGTAGCGGCGGAGCAGCTCCTCTGAAAGCCAGGCCATCTGCCTGCATCCGCGCGTCCAATCCAGGAACGCGTCCACGATCCCCATCTCCCCCAGGGCCAGTGCGGCGCGCAGGTGAAGGTCGAACTCTCCCCCGAACAAGAGCAGCCGGCTGGCCGCTATCCCCTCTTTCTCCAACGTCTGATAGACCTGGCCCATCAGGATGACCTCCCGCCTTCGAAGAGCCTCTAGCGCCGCATCGAAACCCGGGGGCGGAGGCGAAGGTTTGGGGACCGGAAGCGCCGTTTGAAGCAGGGTCTCCATCTGCACCACCGCATCCTCCAACCGCTCGGCGAGGAAGTGGCCGGGGATGCGGGCGCGCAGCGCGGGGAGCCAATTGAACGCCGCACCGCCGAAGGCCAGCTGAACACCCTGTAGCGCCAACGTCTCCGCCAGATGGAGAACCTCCTGCGCAACCGGGAGGTACTGGGCCGCCGAGACCGCCAAGGCCGGGCGTACGGCCTCCACCGCCTCCTCGATCCGCTCCAGCTACGTGTTCGCGCCCAGATAGACTACCCGCCACACACGACGGCGCAATTAGGTAAGCGAGAAGCAACAGATTGAAAGAGTGCACCTCAGAGGGAGGGCAGGCGACCAGGATGGTCTGCGGGCGGGTAGGAGGGGGAGCGGCCACCAGCAATGTCTCCACCCGGCGCGTCGCCAACGCACTGGCAAAGTGCTCCTGCTGCACGGTCGCTTGCCCTGCATACCACCGATCCCCTATTTCCCGCAGCCCCGCCAGCAACACCTCCAGGCAGACCGTCTCCGGCGGGTACAGGGCGAACGCCTGGGAGAGCACCTGATCGGCTCTCTCTTCGTCGAAGGCCAGGCAGGCGTCAACCCAGGCTGTTTGCAATTTGGGGAACGAGCCGTCGGTGCCAACAGGGAGCGGGGATGTTACGGGCATCACGATCAGCGGATCCTGGCCCCGCTCCTCGATCCGCGGTAGAGATCCACCGCCTGTTTGATGCTCAACCCTCAACCCCTCCGCCCAGCGGGCCGCGAGCCAGCGGATCGTGTCCATGTCCCGCCGGGAGTAGAGACGGCGGGCCGTGGGGGACCTGGCCGGTTGGGGCAGGCCGTATCTCCGCTCCCAAGCACGGATCGTATCCGCCTGGATGCCCGTCTCGCGGACGACGGCTCTCAGGTTGAACAACGGTGCCGAGTATTCGGACGGCATGAAGCCCCCCCTTTTCAAGTATTATAGCCGCCTGCACACCTTTTGTCGAGATTTTTGTCTCCCCGATGTGCCATGGGTGAAGAGCTCAGGCCAAAGGGAAAGCAGGCGCTATCTACTTCGCTGCTCCAATAGAGCCGCAACTTCTGCAGAACGGCTTGCGGGGACACGATATGGGCCGGCCTACCGGCTGTTCGTGATCGCCTTTCCGGCGCAGAAACGGATAATTGGTATCCTTGCCGGAGTGCGCCAGGCTGGGGAACAGCGGATCTGGGACATCAGCGGTGAGCTAGAGGCTCGCGCTGCTCGCGCCGCAGGACACCCGCAGGCAAAAGGAGCAGGGCCGGATGAGCGAGCCCGCGGCGGCCCTGGGGCCCGGAACCGAGCAACAAGCCTCCTGGACCACCCAAGAAGGCAGGCACAGGGTATACGTCTCACTTGGGGCGATGCCCGTCGCCTCATTTAAGCCGGACATCAACGCAAGACCGGTTCCGGTCCGGTATGACCGCCGGGCAACTCTGTGCCCGCCCGGCAGCGTGGTCAAGAGTGCCATGTCTTCCCACAAGCGCCTAAGGAGCAAAATGAGCCGCTTGCGATGGAGTCCCGTCACCGCCATCCTCTCATCGAGCATTCCCCCACGCTCGCGCGATTCCCCTTCCGGTAAGCTTCTTGCCGGATCCGCAGGCATGCTCCTTGCTCGTCAATGTTCCTCCTGGTAGGTCTCCTCTCGGTAGCCGCTGTCTTTGGGGGAACAAGCACTCGTGCGCGGCGTGAACGGGGCGTCAGGCTTTCCCGGTAGCGTTATCTTTTGGGGAATTAGGCCACCTTCGGTAGCATTTCCAGCAGGCGAATACGCAAGGTTTACAACCCTCCACCAGGATGCTATAATGCCCACAGGAACGGTTGCCTTTGGGAGAGAAACCGATGCCGCGGCGCTGGAATTGGCAACGGGTCGCGGTCGCTGCAGGGATCGTGATCCTGGCCTTGGGGATCCTCACCGCTCTCCTCTTTTTCCTCGCTCCGGGACAGAGCAACCCGGCGCTGCGCGCCGTCAAGATCGCCATCGCCATCGCGCTGCTGGTGAACTGGGGCCTCATGAATATGCCGGCCGCCCGCATCCCGTCCGGCGCGTTCGTGCTCGGCGTGGCGCTACTGGGAGAGGAGGCCTCGCCCGGTGAGGCGCTCGCCGGCCGGCTGCGCCCCCCCAGGGTTCCACTCGTCCCCTGGGGTCGGCCCAGGGTACCCCACGAGACGCCCTCGGAACCGGGGCACGGGTTGCCCTCGCTTCTCCCCCCGCCTCAGGGCGCTTCCGAGGCAACCGAGGTCCTCTACCACCAGCTCGAGGTCGCGCTGCGGGAAAGCGCCCGCGACGCGGCTGCCCTCTCCTGGGCGCCGTTCGTCGGGAGCGCGGAAGAAGCCCAGGCGGTCGCACGGCAGCGCCACCTGGATGGGGTGCTGTGGGGATGGGTCCCCGCCGAAGCCCGCTCTTCGGTCGTCCCCTGCTTCAGCCTCTCCCGCCCGCTCGAACCCGCCGCTGTCGAGGACCACGCGCGCCTGCTGGGGCTCCAGCAGTTCCGCTTGGGCGAGCAGGAGATCGCCCGGCTCCCCCGCCCGGCCTTGAGCGCCGCGCCGCTTTCCGCTTTTGTCACCGGCCTGGTCGCCTATGCCCACGGGCGCTACGAGGAGGCGAGCAACGCCTTCCGCGCCGCCCTCATCGGCACCCTCGTGCAGGCCGACCGGAACGGACGCGAAGAACCGGGCGCGCTCGGCGCCCTCTATCTCTTCCTCGGAAACTGCGCCTTCTTCCGCAAGGAATGGGACGAAGCCGAAGCGGCCTATCGCTCGGCGGCCGAACGCATGCCCCACGTCGCCGCTGTGCACCACAACCTTGGCCTGCTCTACAGTCGCATGGGCCGGCTGGATGCAGCGACGGAGGAACTGAACCGCGCCCTTCGCCTCGAGCCCGACAACCCGGTTGCCCATTACAGCCTGGGCCTGGTATACCGGGATCAGGGGCGGCTTGCGGAAGCGATCGGGGAACTCCAGGCAGCCGTCCGCCTCGATCCCCAGCTGGCCGAGGCCTACCGCGTGCTGGGGCTGATCTACCGACAGGAGAAGCAAACAGAGGAAGCGTTCGCCGCCTTCCGGGAAGCGTTGGCCCGCCGCCCGCACTATGCCGCGATCCACCGGGACCTGGCCGAGCTCTACCAGGACCGCGGGATGACCGAGATGGCGCTCCGGGAGCTGCGGCTCGCCCTGGAGCAGGAGCCGGGGCACCCCGAAAGCTACCTCCGCCTGGGCCGGCTCTACCGCCAGATGGGCGACGTCGATGCCGCGGCAGAGGCTTTCCAGGAAGCGATCCGCCTGCGCCCCGGCTTTGCGGAAGCGCACTACGAACTCGGGCTCATCTACAAACGCCGGGGCCAGATGGACCTCGCGATCGACGAGTTCCAGGAGGCCACCTCCCTGGCGGCCGACAGCGCCGAGATGCACATCAACTTGGGACTCGCCCACCGCAGCCAGAACCGCCTGGGGGACGCCGAGGCAGAGTTCACCCGGGCCCTGGAGCTCGACCCGGACAACGCCGAGGCCCACTATTGCCTGGGATTGGTTTACCGGGATCGGGGACAGCCCAACCTGGCGATCATCGAGCTCGAGGAGGCCCTCCGCCTAGACCCCGACCTGATCCCGGCCTACGATACCCTCAGCCGACTCTACCAGGAGCGCGGAGAACTGGAACGGGCGGTGGAGGTCCTGCGCCGCAACCTCCGGCTGCACCCGGACGACGCCGAGGCGATCTACCGCCTGGCGAACATGGTCGTCGTGCAGGCGCGGGCGCGCCAGATGCCCCAGGGGATCGCGGCGGCGATCGAGATGTACAAGCGCGTCATCGCCCTGCAGCCGGATCACGCGGAGGCGCACTTTAACCTGGGGCTGGCGTACCTGGCGCAGAACGATACCGAGCGGGCCTATGGGGCGTTTGCCGAAGCCGTCCGGCTGCGCCCGCGGGACGCCCAGTTCCAGTACCTGCTCGGACAGACGGCCCACGCCCTGGGACGCAACGAGGAGGCCGCGGAGGCGCTGGGGCAGGCAGTGGAGCTCGACCCCGAGCGCCTTTCCGCCCGCATGGAGCTGGGGATCGTCTTGCGCCACCTGGGAAGGCTGCAGGAAGCCCGCGAACAGTTCACCGATGTGCTCCGTTTCCAGCCGGGGATGGTGGACGCGCTCTACCAGCTTGCCCTGACCTGCGCGGCGATGAAGGAGTACGAGCAGGCCGTCGCCTACCTGCGAGAGGTACTCTCCCGCGAGCCGGCCTATCCCGGCGCCCACTACAACCTGGGGGTCGCCCTGGCCGCCCGCGGCCAGCTCGAGGAGGCCGAGAAGGCCTTCCGAGAGGCGATCCGCCTCAACGGCGAGGATGTCGAGGCCTACAACGGCCTGGGCGTTGCCCTGCGGGAAATGGGCCGCTACCAGGAGGCGCTGGAGGTCTTCCGCCAGGCGATCCAGATCCGACCCCGCTACGCCCGCAGCCATTACCTCCTGGGCAAACTGTATCAGGCCCTGGGGGATGCCTCCCGCGCGGCACAGGCGTTCCGACGCTACGACGAACTGGTACGGGAGGGAGGGTGATTCAGGACAGCGGGAAGGTGAAAAAGAGGGCGACCTCCGCTTCGGCGTAATGTTGCTCGTGGTAACCGCTGAAGGCAAACCCCAGCTGCTGGGCGAGCGCGATCATCGGCGCGTTGCGCGCCTGCGTCTCCAGCACCACGGCGCGCAACCCGTGGCCCCGGGCCCACCCGATCGCCTCCTGAAGAAGGCGCGCCTCCCAACCCTGCTGCCGCTTGCTGGGATCTACCGCCAGGACGTCGATCCACCCCAGGCGCTCGTCCGAGCGCACCTCCAGCCCCAGGTACCCGTAGATCGCCTGCTCCTGCTCCAGCACCAGGGTCAGCGCGCGGCGCTGCCACCCGGCGGAAAGCCGCTCCGCCAGGCCCGGAGGGGTGAGCATCACCGGCCGGGGGAGCCGCACGGGGCAAAAGGAGATGAAAATCCCTTCCTCCCCGTCCGCCAGCACGTCTCCGCGCTGGACGCGCATCTGCCAGACCTGGTTGGTGCGGTAGGAGGCATCCACCGCCAGACACGCCGGGAGATCCGCCGGGGTCGCGGGGCGCACGATCATCGAGGCCCTCCTTGCTTCTTCGGCGGCAGTTGGCCTCCCGCTACCGCGCGGCGGGAGCGCAGACAGTGGGTCAGGCGCGCGAGGAAACGGCGCAGCTTCTCGTGGCGCGGCCGGCCCTTCTCCGCCATCCATTGCTCGAACAACTCCGGCTGCTCCGTGAGCCTCGCATAAAGGTAGCGCAGGACAACGTGCAGCGTCGCCGCGATCGGCACCGAAAGGAGCAGGCCCGGGATTCCAGCCAGACTCTCGCCGGCCAGCACGACAAAGATGACCAGGAGCGGCGGAAGGTCGACCATGTAGCCCAGCAGGTTCGGGATGAGAAAGTTCTCCTCCAGTTGGTTCAGCCCGACGTAGAGGACGGCAACGGCTATGGCCAGTGTGAGGTTGCTCCAGCCGTAGGCCGGTGCGGGCTGGAAGAGCGCCACCACAGTCGTGATCGTCCCCGCAACCACCGGTCCGAGGATCGGTACCAGTTCCAGCAGGCCCCCTATCACGGCCAGCACCAGGGCAAACCGCACCTGCAACGCGCTCAGGCCGATGTAAATGAGCGTCCCCATGATCAGCATACGCAGGACCTGCCCGAACACGTAAGCACGCAGCAGCGCGTCGATGCGGCGGAAAAGCGGGTCGAGCTCGTCCCGCCAACGCTTCGGGAGGAGCTCCACCATTTGCCGCGACCAGCGGTCGCCGAAGAGGAGGAAGTAAAAGGTGGCGATCAGGTAGATGACGATCTTGGTAACCGTGGTGAGCACTAGCGTGACCCCGGCGATCGCCTGCTGCGGCAGCTGGCGCGCAAGGTCCCCCAGCATTTTTACCAGGCTCTCGGAGGCCGTCTTCAGCTCCAGGGTGAAGCCGAGCAGCTCGATGCGCTCGTGCTCCTGGATGTATTCCTGCACGTCGGCGATGATTCCCGGGGCAGCCTTCAGCAGCTCCTCGTACTGGCGCCCCATCACCGGGAAGAGCACCGTGACCAGC
>JBMFPK010000036.1:0-14003 GCA_049969155.1 Chloroflexia bacterium
GGGCTGGTCGAGCCGTATCGACGCTACCGTATCACTCCGGACGGCATCTCGCCCCGCGCGATCCCCGGGCATCCGCGTGGCGTCTACAGTGCGACCAGCGACGAACACGATGAGTACGGCCACATCGAAGAGGATGCCTCGAACCGCACCCGCATGCATGCCAGACGGATGCGCAAGCTCGAAACGGCACGCCAGGAGATGCGCCTGCCGAGCCTGTACGGACCTGCCGATGCTCCCCTGACCCTGGTCGGGTGGGGCTCCGCCTACGGCCCGATGCGCGAGGCGGTGGACCGTCTGCTCGCCCAGGGTCGGCCGGCCAATCTCCTGCACTTTTCCGATCTGTGGCCCATCCCCATCGAAGGGATCTCGCCCCTGCTGGCCGGCAGGCAACGGCTGGTGGCTGTGGAGAGCAACTACAGCGGCCAGCTTGCGGACCTGATCCGTAGGACCACCGGATGGCAGATCGCCGAGCGGCTGTTGAAGTACGACGGCCGGCCCCTCTCGCCGGAATGGATCCTGGAGCGGCTCTGAAACGCTCGGGAGGAACCGTATGGCAACTGTACGGGATTACCAAAGTCCGGTGCGGCCCACCTGGTGCACGGGCTGTGGCAACTACGGAATCTGGAACGCATTGAAACGTGCGCTGGCCCAGCTCGATCTGGCCCCGCACCGGGTGATCATCGTATCCGGAATCGGGTGCGGAAGCAAGCTGCCCGACTATACCCACGCCAACGGCTTGCTCACGCTCCACGGCCGGACGGTCCCCTGCGCAACTGGGGTACGCATCGCCAACCACGGACTCACGGTGGTCTGCACCCACGGCGATGGGGATGCCTACGCGGAGGGATTGGGGCATATGATGCACGCCGCCCGACGCAACATCGGGCTGGTGGACATCGTGCAGGACAACCGCGTTTACGGGCTCACGAAGGGCCAGTACTCCCCCACAAGTGACCTAGGGCGGGTGAGCCGGACCTCGCCCTGGGGCTCGCTGGAGGAACCCGTCCGTCCGCTGGCCGCAGTGCTCGCAGCGGGCGGGACCTTCGTCGCGCGTTCCTGGTCTGGCGATGTGGAACACCTCACGGAGACGATCGTGCGCGCGCTGCGCCACCGGGGATATGCCCTGGTGGATGTGCTCCAGCCATGTGTGACCTTCAACCGGGAGAACGACTATGCGTTCTACCGTTCGCGCGTCTACCGGGTGGAAGAAGAACCCGGCTATGACCCAACGGACCGTGTCGCGGCCTTCGAGCGCGCCCTCGAATGGGGCGATCGCATCCCCATCGGGGTCCTCTTCCAGACGGAGGACCGGCCGGCCTATGAGGAGCAGCTGCCTGCCCTCGCGGCCGGCCCTCTGGTGGAGCGGCCGCTCCGTGCGTGGACCCGTGAGGAGATCGACGCGCTCCTGGCCGAATTTACCTAGATCGCCCTTGACCCCAGCCGGGCGGTCTGCTACAATGGCAATGGCGGGCAAAAGGTTGAGAGAAAAGGAGGGAACCAAAGTGAGTACGCTTGGCGAGCACTTCCTGCGAGCGGACTGGCAGACGGAGAAGCACGTCCCGGTGATCGAATGCCCGACCGAGGTCCAGGCGGGAGAGGTTTTCCCGGTCAAGGTCACACTCGGCAAGGCGGTGGCCCACCCGAACACGACCGAGCACCATATCCGCTGGATCTCGGTCTATTTTCACCCGGAGGGTGCGCGCTTTTCCTATCAGGTGGGGCACTTTGAGTTCACAGCGCACGGGGAATCGGTGGACGGCCCGAACGTCGGCCCTGTCTATACCCACCACGAGGTCTCCTTCTCCATGAAGCTGAACAAGCCGGGTACCCTCTACGCGCTCGCATTCTGCAACATCCACGGCGTCTGGGAGTCTGCCCAGGAGATCCGCGTGACCTCGTGAACATGCTGGACAGGGAGAACGATCGCCGGGCAAGACCGAAAGGAGGGGTCGATGTCTGAAATCCTGCCCAGGCTGCTTCAGGCAGCCTCGGACGAGCACGCCGCGGTGATCCAGTACCTGCGACACGCCTATGCCCTGGGGGAGGGAGAAGTCGCGTGCGAGATCGAGGGGATCGCGCGCGACGAGATGCGCCACTTCTGGATGCTGTCCCGCTGGATCGTACAGCTTGGCGGACAGCCGACCCTGGAGCGCGGCTTTGTGGACCTGGCCGGCACCACCCCGCCCGAATGGATGGAGCGGGACGTGGCGGCGGAGGACCGGGCGATCGCCTACTATCGTGAGACCATCGCCCTCACCACAGATGCGGCGCTGCGCGACGACCTGGCCCGAATCCTGGCAGACGAGGAACACCACAGGGGCAAGTTTGCCCACCTGAGCGAGAAGCTCGCCGCTCCTCCGGAAGCCGTTCCGCAAGCAGGCGGCGAAGCAGCGACGGCGCCGCCGAGCAGCGAGTTCGAAGCGCTCGATTGGGGCGTGCGGCACGAATACGCCGCGATCCTGCAGTACCTGTTCCATCGCTTTCTGATCCCCGACGAGGAGGCCGCCGAGCAGCTCGAGCTGCAGGCGATCAACGAGATGCAGCATATGGGCTGGCTGGCCGAAGAGCTCCATAGCCTCGGCGGAGAAATGCCGCTCGAGCACCATCCGGTAGAACGGGCCGTGCAAGCCCAGGAGATGCTCCAGGCGGACATCCGTCTCGAGCACGACACGGCCGCGATGTACGAGAAATTCGAGCGTCAGATCGAGGACCCCGGGCTGAAGGACCTCCTTCAGTATATCCGCGGCCACGAGCTGTACCACGAGGCGCTCTTCTCCCGACTTTTGGAAAGCAGCAAGGCGCTGTCTCCTACCGGATGGACCATTGGAAGCCTGAAAGAGAACCCGGACAAAGGGTGAGAGGAGGGTGACGATGGAGCAAATCCTGATGCGGGAAGCGTCCCCGCTGCAACCGTCGCAGTGGCAGATCATCGACCAGACCGTGAAGCATGTGGCAAGCCAAATCCTGGTGGGCCGGCGCTTCCTCAGCCTGTACGGCCCGCTCGGCTACGGTGCCTACACGGTGCCTCTCTACAGCTACGTGGTCAAGCCCGGGGAGCCGGTGCGTGCCGAACTCCTCGAGCCGCTCCCTCTTGTGGAGGTAGCCCGCGAGTTCGCGATCCGGGCGCAAGACCTGGCATCCTTCGGTGCCGGGCAACCGTTCGACACAGCCCCGATCGCGGCAGCGGCCGCCCTCTGCGCGATGGACGAGGATGCGCTCATCTTCAAGGGGTTACTGGGGGCGCGCAACCGCGTAAAGGCGCCCCTGGGCGACTGGAACACCGAAGGCCAGGCGCTGGCCGATGTATCGGCGGCTGTCGCGCGCCTCTTCGCGAACCAGATCTACGGACCCTATACGGTGGTCATGCACCCGAACCGCTACGCGCTCCTGCAGCGCGTGTACGGCCGCCAGGGCATCCTGGAGGAGGAGCTGCTGGAGAAACGGGTACGCGGGGGCCTCTTCCAGTCGCCGGCTATGCCGGAGGACCGCGTGCTGGTGATCGCGGCCCAGCCGCCCTTCGTCGACCTCGCCGTGGGACAGGACATGGTCACCGCTTACTTGGAATCGAGCGCTATGGAGCACCGGTTCCGCATCTTCGAGACCGTCGCGCTGCGCATCAAGCAGCCGGCCGCCATCTGCACGCTCGAAGCCTGATCTCCACGCACGCGCCGGCCAAAGGATCTCGAGGCAATCGATACCTTCTGGGAATCCGGGGCTGCGGTTTCTGCCGCAGCCCCGGATTACCTCCGCGGATGAATCCCACATAGGCCCCTTCAGCAGCCCCCGACCGGCCGCGATCGGCCCAAACTCGCCTCCGTCACAGCCGTCCACCGCCATCTCGAGAACGTTTCGGGCCGCCATTCGTGCCGGAAGGAGTTATGAGAGGATGTCCGAGCGGACGTTTGACGGGCGCTAGACCTGTGGTAGAATGGCGGACGCCTCGCCCAGTGCAGCCGAAGGAAGGAACCGCGATGACCCAGGAGATCGAATCGGCCGTCGCGCGCCTGCTGGAGGACGAGCGGCTCACCGCGTCCCTGGACGATGTCCCGGCTCAGGTCCTGCTCGCCTGGGGCATCGAGCAGCTGCGCGACGGGATGGAGGAAAGTAGGGTCCGTGGAGCCGTGCGGGCTCTCGCGCAGGTGATCGAAGCCCGGGAGCGGATCTCCGCTACAGAAGCGAGCGCCCGCCTGCTTGCGGCCGGCCTCGTGCTGGATCCTTCGTGGCCCACACACTGGGAGAGTTGCTTGCCTCCAGCCGAATGGCTCCTGGAGATCCTTCGAGTCACGCACCTTTCCCCAGACCCTTCCGCCGCCTCGCAGACGACACCTCCTATGGCCGCACCATCCCTCGCACAACCCTTCTTCGAGATCGTCGCGGAAGACCCCCGGTCGGGGGCGCGGGCCGGCGTCCTCCACACGCCGCACGGCGACGTTCCCACCCCGGTCTATATGCCCGTGGGCACTCAGGCCACGGTCAAGACCGTCACCCCGGATGAACTGCGTGAGGCCGGAGCCACCCTGATCCTGGGCAACACCTACCATCTCTACCTGCGTCCCGGCGCCGAGGTGATCGCGGCCCTCGGCGGCCTCCACCGCTTTATGGGATGGAGCGGACCGATCCTGACCGACAGCGGAGGGTTCCAGGTCTTTTCCCTTGCTTCGAACCGCACGATTTCGGAAGAAGGGGTCACCTTCCGTTCCCACATCGACGGGAGCCCGCACCTGTTCACCCCCGAACGGGTCATCGCGGTGGAGGAGCAGCTGGGCGCCGACATCATCATGCCCCTGGACGAGTGCACCCCTTACCCCTGTTCCTGGGCATACGCGCGCGAGGCGCTGGAACGGACGCACCGCTGGGCGGAACGCTCGCTGCGCGCGCAACGACGGACGGACCAAGCGCTCTTCGGCATCCTCCAGGGGAGTACCTACCCTGACCTGCGGGCGGAGAGTGCCCGGGTGCTGGCGGAAATGGGCTTTCCCGGCTTTGCCATCGGGGGCTTGAGTGTAGGGGAACCCAAGGAGACGATGTACCGGATGCTCGAGGTGTGCGTCCCCCTCCTTCCGCGCGATCGCCCGCGCCACCTCCTGGGGGTCGGTTCGCCGGAGGACATCGTCGAGGGGATCGCCCGTGGCATCGATCTGTTCGACTGCGTGCTGGCGACACGGATCGCGCGCCACGGCACGCTGCTGGTGCATTCCGGCAGATTGAACATCCGCAACGCGCAGTTCGAAAGGGATCCCCGGCCCATCGAAGAGGGTTGCGGTTGCTACACCTGCCGGCACTTCACGCGGGCCTACCTGCGCCACCTGTTTCAGAGCGGCGAGCTCCTCGGCCTGCGGCTCGCTACCCTTCACAACCTCTTTTTCCTGCTCGACCTCACGCGGCGGGCACGAGAAAGCATCCTCGCCGGCCGGTTCCAGGAGTTCCGGGAAACGTTCCTGGCAACTTTCCAGCCGGTTCCGGAGGAGGTGCGCTCTGCCGAGGCAGAGCGCCGCAGGTTCGGCGCAGCAAACCGCCCCAGAAACAGCTCCTGAGGACCGGAGCCTGCCCTGAGGGCATACCACCATCGCAAGGAGGCCGTCAATGCGGCGAATGCCCTGGCGCGATCGAGAAGCACGCCCCGTGATCGGGGAGCGCACGATGCGCTGGCTCATCGCCCTCGCGCGTCGCGTGCCGCTGCGATGGGGTTACTGGCTTGCGGAGAGCCTCGGCCGCTTCTCCGCCTGGATCTTCCCCAAGCGCCGCGCCATCCTGGAGAGCAACCTGGCTCCCGTCCTGGGCACGCCCGACCGCCGCAAGCTGCGCCGGATGGCCACGGAGATCTTTGCCCACGCGCTCCGTTCCTACTACGAACTGCTGCGGCTGCCCGGCCTGCCTCCCGAGCGGGTCCTGTCTCGCGTGATCTTCGACGAACCGGGCTGGACGCAGTTCCGGGAGGCCTTTCAGCAGGGAAAAGGGCTCATCGTCGTCGGGCCGCACCAGAGCAGTTTCGACCTGGCCGGATACACCGTGATCGCCCATGGTTTTCCCCTGTGCGTGTTCACGCTGCCGGATGAGGCTGGCTTCGGCTCGCTGAACGAGCTGCGCGCCCTGAGCGGGGCGCGGGTGCTCCCCGCAGGGCCGGCCGCCGTGCGCGAGGCGCTGCGGGCCCTCCGCCGGGGCGAGATCGTGGTCCTCGCGGCCGACCGGCCGACGAAAGGCCAGGGGACCGTGGTCGAGTTCTTCGGACGCCCCACGCTGCTTCCGGACGGCCACGTGCGCCTGGCACTGCACACCGGCGCTCCTGTGTTCGTGGCCTTTGTACATCGCGAGGGGGAACACTACCGGGTACGCTTCCAACCGCTGGAGATCGTCCGCACCGGGGACGAGGCCGAGGACATCCGAGAGAACGTGCAGCGTACCGCCCGGGCCATCGAGCCGGGCATCCGCGCCCACCCCGAGCAGTGGCATCTCTTCCTACGTCTCTGGGAAGAGGAACCCCCGGCGCGCTAGCCCATACGCTCCTCGACTACCTGCAGGATGGCCGAGCGCCGTTCCGACAACCCCTTGGTGACCTGGCTCATCCGCTGCCGGACAGCCGAGGCAAACGCCTCGTCTTCGAGCGTAGGCAGGTTGATCCGCACGTTCAGAAGGGCGCCGTGCACCGCCGCCTCGCCTAGCAGCACCGCGATCCCGGCATCGCTCACCGCCATCCGACTCCCCTTCTCCGCTACGGGGCCCGCGAGCTCCACCACCCGCGCGGCCGCCTCCGCGATGCGCAACGGAACCTCCGTCGCTTCGATCGTCGCCTGCTGGATCGCGGCATAGCGGTCCGCCTGCTGCTCATCGGTTTCCCGAGGGAGCTTGTATGCGGCGGACAGGCGCCCGTAGGCGGCCACATCGGCCTCGAGGAGGTCCTGAAACTCGCGCCGCAGCGCTTCGGCCTGCCCCCGAATCGCGCGGATTTCCTCCTCGACTTCGGCATAGGCCTTCTTGCCGATCGTCAGATCGCAGACCATGGTCACGAGGCCGGCCGCAAGCGCGCCACACAGGGCCGAGACACTCCCGCCTCCGGGCACCGGCGCCTTGCTGGCCAGTTCGTCGAGGAACTGGGCCACCGTCTTGTCCAGGAAACGTTCCGCCATGGTGATCTCCTCCTTATGGACCGCCACGTACCGGGTAACGGCCACACGATTCCCGCTCATCGCAATAGCCGAGCCGCTCACACTTGACCTGCAGAAAGGTGCCGAAGAAGGGCTCCACCTCCACGACCGCTCCGCGCACCGCTTCGAACAGCTCCCGGATCTCCCACTGCGCGCGCACGCACGTGCGCAAACCGACCGCGTGCATCAACTCCCGCAGGTTCATGGTCATCGTCAAGTGGGTGGTCACCGCCTGCGGAAGGATAAAGCGCGCGTCCTCGGGCGGAATCCCTGCCTCCAGCGCTTCCTCGTAGAGGCGCCCCATCTCGGCCATCGCTTCCTCGAAACGCCGGTACCACCCTTCGCCCGCCCGCCGCCACGAAGGGGGAACGACGTAGGAGAAGGGGCCCTTCACGTACCGCTGGGACTGCTGGCTGTAGGAGGCCAGGCGGTGTCGCACGAGCTGGTGGCTGCAGCTGCGGGAGAGTCCTTCCAGGGCAAAGGTGAACGACACGTGCTCCAGGACCGAGTGGTGGCCACTTTCGAAAACCCGCTGCACCAGCCGTTCCATCTGCTCCCGGGGGACCGCATCTTCCCAGAGCTCGGAAGGACGAAGGGGGCTATAGCAGGTACGCGCCGCGGTGTAGAGGACGCGCAGCGGGTCGGGGGTGTACGCGAGCACACGGACGTCCACCACATCTCCTCCTACCAGGGCGCCCGCAGCGCCAGGAAACCGAGCGCTGCAAGGCACAGATAGCTGCCGTAGGGCATAAACTGCCCCGGGGATGCCTTCCGTCCCAGCAGCAGCCACGCCGCACCGATTGCCGCCAGCAGGATCCCGGCGCTCAACGAGAGCAGCGCTCCGTAGAACCCCGCCATGGCCCCGATCATCCCCGCGAGCCATACGTCCCCCAGCGCCAGCGCAGGAACACGGAACAGGATCCGGCCCAACAGGAAAAGCAGGCCGAAGAAGAGCAACCCCACCCCGAGCCCGAGGAGCGAACTGCGCACCTCAAGCCTGGGATCCAGGTGCAACAGCGGAGCCACGAGGGCCAGGGCCGTGGCCG
Source organism: Chloroflexia bacterium (assembly GCA_049969155.1). Classification (GTDB taxonomy): domain Bacteria; phylum Chloroflexota; class Chloroflexia; order DTKN01; family DTKN01; genus DAOTVY01. The sequence goes on from JBMFPK010000036.1 coordinate 8,189, forward strand.
GTAGCAGGATGATATAGTAGATGTCCCGGTGGAGCCAGTCGAGGAAGAGGGTGAGGATCAAGGCCGTAGCGAAAGCAGCGTAGAGCGCGGCCAGCGCGCTCCAGCCCAGCCGGCCTACGATCAGGCCGAAGGTCAGGGCCGTCAGCCCTTCGACCAGTGGGAAAAAGCGTGGGATCGGCGCGCCGCAGCGGCGACATCGTCCGCGCTGCAGCAGAAAGCCGAGCAGTGGGAGCGCTTCCCAGGAAAGCGGCTCGCGGCACGCGGTGCAACGGGGCCGTCTGAAGAGCGGACGGGCACGCGGGAGCCGGTAGATGACCAGATTGAGCAGTCCCCCCCAGAAAAGCCCCAGCAGAGCGCCCGTCAGGGCCCGGACGGTCGACACAGCCTCCTCCCAGGCGCAGGTCAGCGCTGATAGCGCTGGATGTTCGCGATGTGCTCTTCCAACGTGCGGGCAAAGGCGTGCTCGTTGCTGCCGTCATTCTTGGCGACGAAGAAAAAGTAGTCCGTCTCCGCGGGCTCCAGCACGGCACGGATCGAGGCCAGACCGGGGTTACAGATCGGCCCCGGAGGCAGTCCCGGGTAACGGTAGGTGTTGTAGGGATGGTCGATCTCGGCCAGGCTGCTCACGCCGAGTCGGGCAAATTCGCTCAAGTCCGGCCACCAGGTGTGGTGTTCCGCATCGTAGCCGAGGCCATACTGGACGGTGGGGTCCGCCTGCAAGAGCATCCCCTTGCCGAGCCGGTTCAGGTAGACGCTGGCGATGATCGGCCGTTCACGGTCGAGTACCGCTTCCCTTTCCACGATCGAGGCCAGCGTGAGCACCTCGTAGAGCGTCATCCCCCGCGCACGCGCCTGCTCCCACATCTCCGGAGTCACCTTCCGGCCAAAGTTCTCGAGCATCGTCTCCACCACGCCGGTTGCCGTGATGTCGGGGGGCACACGGTATGTATCGGGGAACAGGTACCCCTCCAGCGACGTTCCTTCCGGACGGTCGGCCAGGAAATCGAAGGCGTAGGGCTTCTGGAGCGCCCCCAGGAAATCCTCCGCCGGCACAATGCCCTGCGCCTCCAGGCTTCCGGCCACTTCCTCCAGGCGCAGGCCCTCGATGATTGTGAAGGTCTTGTCCCGGTTCTCGGGGGGAAGCACCAGCCTCTCCAGGATCTCGTTCATGCTCATGTCCGAGCGCAATCGGTACCAGCCAGCCTCTAGCCGGCTGTCCATTTGGCGGAAGCGCGCCCAGAGTTGAAAGAGGCCAGGAGAACGGATCAACCCGGCTTCGGCGAGATGGCGCGCGACGTCCGCCGTGCTTTCCCCGGGTTTCACCTCGAAATCGACCTCCACCGAGCCATCCCCCCCCGCCCGCTCCATCGGACTGCGCGCCAGGTGCACCTGATAGTAGACCACACCGACAGCAACCAGTGCGGCCACCACCACAACGAGAAGCAGAAAGAGCAGGAAATCGCGCATGGACGCTCCTTTATCCGGTCAGCCGCCGGTATTATAACACAGCGATACCACCTGGCAAAGTTGGAACCTTTGTGGTATACTCCCTCGCGCGGAGGAAACCATGGCAGCGATCGATCTTGTGCTGTTGCACCCCCCTAGCGTGTACGACTTTCGCAAGGAGGCCATCCTGTATGGCCCGGTGAGCGACCTGATCCCCTCAGGGCCGATCTTTGAGATGTACCCGATCGGCTTCACCACGATCGCGGAACACCTGGAACGGCACGGTTTCCGGGTGCGGATCGTGAACTTGGCCGCCCGGATGCTGCGGGAGCCCGACCTCGATGTCCCTGCCTTCCTTCACCGCTTGCGGCCGGCCGCCTTCGGCATCGACCTCCACTGGCTCCCCCACGCCCACGGGAGCCTGGCGGTGGCCGACCTTCTGAAGCAATTGCACCCGCAGACCCCGATCCTCTTCGGCGGCCTTTCCGCTTCCTACTATCACGAGGAACTGCTCCGCTATCCGTTCGTAGACTATGTCGTGCGCGGGGACTCGACCGAGGAGCCGGTGCGACTCCTGCTAAGCGCACTGCGGAGCGGCAGTGCGCTGGAGGAGATCCCCAACCTGACCTGGAGGGACGGAGGCCAGGTCCGCGTCAACCCCCTTTCCTGGGTCCCGGAGAGCCTGGATGGCGTGGTGCTGGACTATCGGCACCTGCTGCGCTCCGTTCCCCGGTATATGGACCTGCGCAGCGCCATCCCGTTCGACCGATGGATGGACTACCCGATCACCGCCGCGCTGAGCGTGCGCGGCTGCACCCAGGCATGCCTGACCTGCGGGGGCTCCTCCGCGGCCTACCGCGTCGTCTGTAACCGGAGCCGGCCGGCCTACCGGGCTCCGGAGCAGCTCGCCCAGGACCTGGCGGCCGTGCGCCGCTTCAACCACGGGCCGATCTTCGTCCTGGGAGACCTGCGCCAGGCGGGGGACGACTATGCGCACAGGTTCCTGGCCGCGGCCCGCCGCCTGCGCATCGGCGGCGAGGTGATTGTCGAACTTTTCGGGCCGGCACCGGAGCCGTTCCTGCAGGAGGTGGGCCGGACTTTTCCGGGCTTTGTGCTCGAAGTCTCGCTGGAATCACACGACCCGCGGGTGCGCAGGGCGTTCGGCAAGCCCTACAACAATGGCCCCATCGAGGAGACTATGGCTGCGGCACTGCGCGCCGGCTGCCGCCGTCTGGATGTGTTTTTCATGATCGGCCTCCCGGAGCAGGACCGGAACTCGGTGCTGGAGACGATCGCCTACTGTGGCGAGCTTCTGGAGCGCTTCGGGCGCGACGGCCGGCTCCACCCGTTCATCTCGCCGCTGGCCCCCTTTGTGGATCCCGGGTCGAGTGCGTTCGAGGAGCCCGAACAGCACGGGTACCGCTTCTTCTACCGCACCCTGGAAGAACACCGGCGCGCGCTGCTGGGCCCCACATGGCTGCAGACGCTGAACTACGAGACCCGCTGGATGAGCCGCAAGGAGATCGTCTCCGTGACCTACGAGGCCGGCCGGCGCCTCAACCGGCTGAAGGAGCGCTACGGGTTGGTCGCGCCTACCGTGGCAGAGGAGATCGCGCAGCGTATCGACCAAGCCGAAGCGATGCTGGAACGGGTTACCCGACTGTGGGAACAGGGCGATCGGGAAGCCATCCGCGCCCTGAAGCCGGAGATCGACCGCCTGAGCATCTCGACCGTGTGCGAAAAGACGGAACTGGACCTCCCGCTGCGCCGCCGTCTGAACTGGCTCGGAGCTGCCCGGGCCTACCTCCTCGAGTCGCTCCGCAAGAATCGCTAACCGCGCCGGCAACGTGGAGACCCTTCCGGCGCGCAAAGGGGACACCTGGACCTATTGCTCCTACGCTTTGCCCTGGCGGAAGAAGGATCTCCTACGCAGTGAGACCTGTGTGCGGCCGGGCCCTCGGAGGGGCGGGCCGCACAGCGATTCGACCCGCACGGGCCCGAAAAGGTGCATCGGCGCATCCGTTGCGCCCATGACCTCGATCTCCCGCCCTGCCGATCGTGCCGCCGCATAGAGGTCGATGCCGCACGCCTCCTTGCAATGGAAAGGGCGACATCCCTATTCGGAGATGCCGCCCCCAGGTGCCCGGAGGGGCTCGAACCCTCAACCTTCTGATCCACAGTCAGACGCTCCGCCAATTGAACTACGGGCACCACTTGCAAAAAACAGTATATCGCGAACCGGGCTTGCTGTCAAACACGCCTTCGGATACAATTGCAGGCATCCTGCAACACGGAGATGGTGTATGGAAACCGAGGAATCCCCCTGCCTGCGCCGTGACATCGAGATCCTGAGCGACCGGCCCGAAGAACCGGGCACCGTCCTCCTCTACGACCCCGTACAGCGCGCCGTGTTCGAGCTCGACCCGGGCGACCTGCCGCTCGTGAAACTGCTCGACGGCCGACATTCGCTTCCGGAAATCGCCCGGATGCTGCGCCGCCGGCTGGAGGACGTGCAGGAACTGATAGACGACCTGAGCGATGCCTTCCTGCTGGAGGATCCGGAGCAGGAGGAGATGCTCCGCGCGCTGCGTCGCCGCAACCGGGAAGAGGACCGCCTCCTGGCCCCGGTACTGGACAGCGGACCCGTGCTCGACCTGTCGGAACGCCCCATCCGGGTCGTGGACGATGCCCGACACGATTGCCTCCGCTGCGGCGCCTGCTGCCACTACGCCGTGCCCGTTTCCCCGGAGGAGCGCCATCGCCTGGAGACGGTCGAATGGCCGCGCGAGATATTCCCCGAGGGAAGCGATGCACTCTTTCAGGTTCGGCCCGCGCTGCAGTGGGGAAGGCTGGAGGCAACCCTCTCCACCCGCAGCGACCCGGTCCGCTGCATCTTCCTGGACGAAGAAAACCTCTGCCGGGTGCAGCTGCAGCTGGGGGCCGAGGCCAAGCCGTTCGTTTGCCGGCTCTTCCCGCTCGCTTTTCCCGTGGTCACACCGGAGGAGGTCCTCTTCTCCCTGACCTTCGAGTGCCCTCACATATACTCCACCTATGAGACGGGAGAGCGTCTGGCCGGCCGAAGCGACGTGCTGCGCGGGCTGGCCGCCGAAATGGAAGAGGTCTATATCCTCCCCTCGGAAATCGAGCTTCGGGAAGGGAAGTCACTGGGCCTGGAGCCCTTCCTGCGGTGGGAGGAAGATCTGGTGCAGCACGCGATCGCACCGGCCACGCAGCCCGACGCGTTGCTGGAAGCACAGGCGGAAGCGTGGCTCCGCCTCGATGCCGGCGGGCCCCCTCCCGCGCCGTCGGCGGAGGAGTTCGGGCAGATCGTGAGAGCCCTGGAGGAGGCCGCATGCCGCGACCCGGAATCGCTGCGGGAAACGCCGGAGGGCACGGAGGGCTGCCTCCACGCACAGAGGGTGCTCGAAGCGCTCGGGGAAACCCCGCTCCTGGCCTGGGGACGGTTCCCATGGGCGGACGGAGCGGCGGCGGACCGCTTCCTGGCGCGCTTCGTGCGCCATTTCCTGGAAGGAAAGCAGTACCTGCTCTACCGCACTGCCTGGTTGGGGTTGCGCGGGCTCGCCCTGATCCTCCTCCTGAGCCGGTACGATGCCTTCCTTCTCGCGCGCCAGGCCGGAGAGGAAACGGTCTCCCTGGGAAACCTCAACCGCGCCCTCTCACGATGGTGCCGCCTGCTCGACGTACGTTCCCTGCGCCTGGCCTACGTCCAGACCGTGCTTCGGGGCTGAATCGCCGGGCGGTCACTCCCACTCGATGGTCGCCGGGGGCTTACTGCTGATGTCGTACACGACCCGGTTTACCCCGGGGACTTCGTTGACGATCCGCCGGCCGATCTCGGCCAAAAGGTCGTGGGGAAGGCGCGCCCAATCGGCGGTCATAAAGTCCTCGCTCGTCACCACCCGCACGGCGATCACCTGTTGATAGGTGCGGCTGTCCCCCATCACCCCCACGCTGTGCACCGGCAGCAACACGGCGAAGGCCTGGGCCGTTTTCCGGTACCAGCCGGCACGACGCAGCTCCTCGACGACGATCGCATCCGCGCGCTGCAGCGTCGCCACGCGCGCCGGGGTCACCTCCCCGACCACGCGCACGGCAAGCCCCGGTCCGGGGAACGGGTGCCGCCAGACGATTTCCTCGGGGAGGCCCAGCTCCTCGCCGACGGCGCGTACTTCGTCCTTGAAGAGGTCTCGCAGCGGCTCCACGAGCTCCAGGGCCATATCGGCAGGCAGGCCGCCGACGTTGTGGTGCGTCTTGATGCGAGCGGCGACGGAGCGGTCGGGCCCCCGGCTCTCGATCACGTCAGGGTAGAGCGTTCCCTGCCCCAGGAAACGTACTCCTCCCAAGGAGC
>JBMFPK010000037.1:0-8809 GCA_049969155.1 Chloroflexia bacterium
GTCCCGGTCCAGCCGGTGCACGATACCCGGCCGAAGCGTCCCTCCGACGGAGAGGTCCGGGTAGCGAGCCAGGAGCGCGTTCACCAGCGTGCCCCGGGGGTGCCCGGGCGCCGGATGCACGACCAGGCCGGCCGGCTTGTCGATCACGACCACATCGGCGTCCTCGTAGACGACCCGCAAGGGGATCGGCTCGGGAAGGAGCTCGGTCGGCTCCGGGGGAGGGATGCGCACCTCGAGCCGGTCCCCCGGCCGGACGGGCCTCCCGGGCCGCACGGGCTGCCCGTTCAGCGTCACCAGCCCGGCCTCGATCAACTGTTGCACCCGGGAACGGGAGAGGTCGGGAATGCGCGCTGCAGCCACCCGGTCGACGCGATTTCCGGCCTCGCCTTCCGAAATGAAGAAGGTCAATCTTCGCTCGGCCGGCTCGCTTCCTGCGCCCACGGCTTTTCCTCCCCCGGGCGGCTGCGGAAGAAGAGGAGATAGGCCCCGTACAGGATGCCGCCGACAGTGATCGCCGCGTCAGCCAGGTTGAAAACGGCATAGTAGCGGACGTCGATGAAATCGACCACGTAGGCTTGCCGTAGGCCGACCTGGAAGGCCGTGCGCAAGCGGTCCGTCAGGTTGCCCAAGGCCCCTCCCATCACGAGGCCCAGAGCCAGGTTTCCCCAGCGGCTCGGCGTGACGAGGCGACGATACCCCACCGCCAGGCCGATCGCCACGGCAAGCGTCAGGAACGTGATCAGCGGCGACCAGTCCCGCAGCTGGCCGAAGGAGACGCCGGGATTCTCTAGGTAGGTGAAACGGAGGAACGATCCGATCACCGGCACGCTGTGCCGGGGGGCCTCAGGCCCCAGGTAACGGACAGCGAAAAACTTGCTCACCTGATCCGCCAGGAAGGTGAGCAACGCAACCAGCCATGGCCAGCGGGGGACGCGCTCCAGGGTGTTCCGAACCAAAGACTACCCTCGCTCCAGGCGCCGCTGACAGTTCACGCACTGCGCGGCATAGGGAAGTGCTTCCAGTCGGGCCCGGTCAATCGGTTCCCCGCAGACCTCGCACAGCCCGTAGGTACCCGCGCTTAGACGCCTCAACGCGGCTTCCACCTGCTCCAGCGTCCGACGCAGGTTCCCCAAAAGGGCTAGGTTCCGCTCCTGGTCGAACGTGCTGCTCGCCCCTTCGGCCATATGGTTGCTGACCCCGCCGTCTCCGCCGCCCCGGTCGCTCCGCAGTTGCTCGGTCAGAAGCTCCAGACGGCGGATGGCCCGCTTGAGCTCGGCGCGCTCCCGAAGCAGCCGCCCTTCGATCGTGTCCTCGGTGCTGCGTGTACCGGCCATCGTCAGCCCCCTTTCTGCGGACAACCCGATGGCCTCCGCAATCGGTTTGAAGCATGGACTATTGTACCGCATAGCCTCCAACCGTGCAAACCCGGCCCACGACAGGCTGTCGTGGACCGACATCCACGTACAAATCCCGCATAGGCCCTGATGGCGGCCCCCGACCGGCCGCGACGGGCCCAAAATCGCCTCCGCGAGAGCTTTCCCCCGCCATCCAGAGCAGCGTTTCTGGGCCGCCGTTCGTGCCGGAACGAGTGATGAGGGGATGCCGGTCGGTGGATGTTTGCAGAGCGCCCCTATCTGTGCTATGATATTTTCAAACCCAGATCGAGACGCCGGGGTCCGGGCTGTGCATCCCGGCGTCCTTGTGCGTTTGAACAATCGGAGATGGAGGGTTCCATGGAAAAGGAACCGTTACGCGTGCTGTTCCTCTCGGCAGAGGTCGTTCCCTTTGCCAAAACCGGCGGGCTCGCGGACGTGGCCGGCTCCCTGCCCAAGGCGCTCAAGAAGCTGGGCGTGGACATCCGCGTGGGGATGCCGCGCTACCGCCACATCGACCCCGCACAGTTCGGGCTCCAGGTGGCCTTGCAGCCGTTCCCTGTGCCGCTCGACGACCAGACGATGGAAGCCGGCCTGCTCGAAGGGCGCATCGGCGAGGATGTGCCGGTCTATTTCGTCGAAAATGCCCACTTTTACGACCGCGAGGGCATCTACATGCATCCCGACGATGCCGAGCGCTTTATCTTCTTCTGTCGGGCGATGCTGGAGGGATGCAAGCGGTTGGGCTGGGCGCCCCACGTGATCCACTGCAACGACTGGCATACGGCCATCGTCCCCAACTGGCTGAAGACGATCTACAAGGACGACCCCTTCTTCCAGGACACCGCCACGCTCTACACCATCCACAACCTGGCCTACCAGGGGATCTTTGGCTACCGGGTGCTGGAGGTGGCCGGGATCGATCAGTACGGCTTTCTCGTGCACCCGGACATCCCCGACCTGGACAACGTCGTCGACCTGATGGCCCGGGGGATCTATTTCGCCGACATCATCAACACCGTGAGCGAAACCTACGCTCAAGAGATCCTCACCCCGGAGTACGGCGAACGGCTCGACCCGCTCCTGCGCGACCGGCGGGATCGCCTCTTCGGCGTGCTGAACGGGATCGACCCCGAGGTGCATAACCCGGCGACCGACCCCTACATCGCCGCCCACTACGACCTGCACGACCTTTCGGGCAAAGCCGAGTGCAAGCGCGCCCTGCAGCACGAGGCCGGCCTCCAGGAGGACCCCCACGCCCCTCTGATCGGCGCCATCTCCCGCCTGACGGACCAAAAGGGGTTCGACCTGATCGCCCAGGTCATCGACCCCCTTGTGCGGCACACCCGATTCCAGTTCGTCCTTCTCGGAACAGGGGAACAGCGCTACCACGACCTCTTTACCCAGATCCACCAGCGCTACCCGGACCGCGTGCAGGTCTTTCTCACCTTCAATGCGCCGCTGGCGCAGAAGATCTACGCGGGCAGCGACATGTTCCTGATGCCCTCGCGCTTCGAGCCGTGCGGGCTGGGACAGATGATCGCGATGCGCTATGGCTCGATCCCGATCGTGCGCGCAACCGGCGGCCTGGCCGACACGGTGCAGGACTTTGACCCGGAGACGGGCGTCGGAAACGGCTTCTCCTTCAAGGCCTACGACGCCTTCGCGCTCTTTGCCGCCATCGTGCGGGCGCTCGAGAACTACCGCTACAAGGACACTTGGCGCCGGCTGATGGTCAAGGTCATGTCAGCGGACTATTCGTGGGACGCCTCGGCGCGCAAGTATGTCGACCTTTACCATCGGGCGCGAGCCTCGCGCATGGTCCGCCCGCCGCGCGAGGCGTATCAGATCGGACCCGGGCACTGAGCCGGGCGCGGAGCGACAACATGGTCCCACAGGCCAGGACGATCCTCGAGCTCGAGGAACTAGTAGCCGCGCTGCCCCCCGAGGACCGGGCGGTTTTCGAGCGCATCTTCCACGTCAGTACGACCTTCGGCGAGGTCGTGCCCCCGGAGACAATGTTCGAGTGGATCGCTAGGTACTTCGGCTCTGTGGACGCGGTCCGCCGACAGAAGATCGTGAAGGTCACGAACCGGGTGACCTTGGAAGGCGCGCTCTACAACGAACTGCGTTCCCGCCGGCCGATCGAAGCGCCACGCGCGGAATCGGACATCGAGGCCACCATCGAGTCAAACCGCGGGGACCCCTTCTGCCGGCCGCTCGAGGGCACCCCGGAGGATTCCTTCGGGCGGATCCGCGGCAGCCACAGCATCACCGCAAGCAACATCGCCAAGTACGACGGCTTCCACGGAGTCATCGTCTTCGACGAGCACCATCCGCTGCGTTTCTCCCGGGAGGCGATCGCCGACTACCTGCGCACCGGACGCCGCTGGGCCGAGGCCGCCCACGCCGCCGACCCGGAAGCCGTGTACTATTTCTTCATGTGGAACTGCCTGTGGAAGAGCGGGGCCTCCATCCTCCACGGACATGCCCAGACCACCCTGAGCCGCGGTATGCCGTACCCCCGGGTGGAGGCGCTGCGGCAGGCGGCACTGCGCTACAAGACCGCCTATGGCCGGGATTACTTCGCCGACCTTCTGCGGGCCCATCGCGCGCTGGGCCTCTCGCGCGCCTTCGGCCGCGCACAGGCTTTCGCCTACCTCACGCCCATCAAGGAGAAGGAGTTCTGGGTGGTCGGCGCGGGCGAGGACGACGATTTTGTCGGCGCGCTCTTTGCCGTGCTCGACGCGTACGTCCGACGCCTCGGCGTGCGCAGTTTCAACCTGGCCCTCTACCTGCATCCACTCGGGGAGCCCGCCGAAGACTGGAGCCTGTTTCCGGGGGCCGTCGCGCGTGTCGTAGACCGCGGAGACCCGAACAGCCGCACGAGCGACATCGGGGCGATGGAGCTGTACGCGGCAAGCGTCATCTCCAGCGACCCGTTCCGGGTCATCGAAGCGCTGGGATAGGCGATCCGTCGAGAGGAAAAGGCGGGCGCGAGGGATCCTCGCGCCCGCCTCTCTGCATGCGCTAGCGCGCGATCCGCGGCACATACACGCTGTAGGGGATGAACGCTTCCACCGGCCCGTGGAACGTCTCCATCCCGTTGAAATCGACGTCCGCGAGGAGATACTCGTAAGCCGTGCCATCGGCCACCGGGCGATCGACGTAAGTGTAGAGGGCACCGCTCCCACCGCCCGGGACCTGCGAGGGGATCAGCGCCACGTTCACCCGCACGAACGTCCCACGGCCGGCCTCGCGGCGGTAGAGGTTGAAGCCGACGTTGTCGATCTCCATCGCCGTTTCCCAGGTCAGCCACACCTCGCCCGCCCGGCCTTCGGCGCGGAAATCGATCAGTCGCACCGGGGTCGGCATCCCGCCGTCGTAGAAGCCAAAGTCGGCGTAGGGCACGTTTGCCCCGCCCACCGTCACCGGGTACGGGTTGACCTGGCTCTCGTTGTCTACGTTGTCCACACCGTCCGTCAGGATGTAGCCGGAGAGCAGGTTCCGCTCATCCGTGACGCGCACAATGTAGCGGCCGTTCGGCAGGTCCGTGAAAAGGTAGATCCCGCCGCCGGCGGTGACGGTGCGGCCCAGGATCGGATCGGTCGGATCCAGGATGCCGTCCCCGTCCAGGTCGCGGTGCAGCGCCAGCGTGACCCCGTCGAGCCCCGGTTCCGCCACGTCCCAGTGCCCATCGTTGTCCAGATCGACCCAGACGAGGTTGCCGATGGCGTAGCTCGGGGCGGGGGCGTAGAAGCCAAAATCGATCGTCACATCGTTGCGGTTGGCGCTGGTGAGGTACACAGGAGCGGTATGCAGCACCGGATCCCCGTCGCTATCCTCGTCGTCCGGGACGCCGCTCCCGTTCTGGAAGGTGGCCTCGAACCCCTCCAACACCCCGCCGGCCCCGAAGTTGGCCGCGGGCAGCTGGACGATGTAATGCCCCAGCTGCAGGCCCGTGAAGAGGTAGCGGCCGTAGGCGTCCGTGGTCGTGGGCCGAAGCAGGTTGTCGACCCCGGGGTCGATCGTTCCGTCCCCATCCACATCCAGGTACAGGCGCACGACCACGCTCTGGATGCCGCTCTCCTCCGCATCCTGCCGGCCATCGTGGTCCACATCGTGCCAGATGCGGTCGCCCACGGCTCCGGGAGGACCGTAGTAGCCAAAGTCGGCATGCATCACGCTCGGCATCCCCGAGGAGAGGGCCACCGCGTAGGGGTTATCCTGGCTCTGGTCGTTCTGGTGCGGGATCCCGGAGCTCTTGGTCGTCCCGGCCAGCACCCCGTGGCGGTCCGTCACCACGACCAGGTAGTCCGCGTCCCCATCCCCGTCGTCCAGGCGCAGGCCGACGAACCCGTAGTTCCCGTTTCCGTCGGTGGCACAGGAAGCGATGACCGGCTCGCCGGCGTCCCGGGATCCGTTACCGTTCGTGTCCTGCACGAGGTCCACGGTGACGTTCGGTAACCCGGGCTCGCCCGCGTCGCGCCCACCGTCGCCATCGCTATCGAACCACACCAGGTTGCCGATCGACCCCAGGTCCGGGTGGTTGTAGCCGAAATCGACATCGGAGAGCGTATCGTTGGCCGGATTGTTGTCGTTCACAAAGGTGACCACCCGGCTGGTATCCGCCCCTTCGCTCTGGGGCCCGAAGGTGACCGAATAGCCGTAGAGGGGCCCTCCCGGAAGGAAGTTGCTCGCTGCGACGCGCACCATGTAGCTTCCGGCCCCCAGGTTGGAGAAGAGGTAGAAGCCGTCCGCGCGGGTGGTACGGGTCTGGCCTGTCGGATTTCCGTTGCCGTCGAGCAGCTCCAGGAGCACGCCGCCGATCCCCGGCTCGCCGGGGTCTTGGATGCCGTCGCTATCCGCGTCGCTCCAGAGGTAGTCACCGATCGCGTAGGCGTTCCCCCGGTAGCCAAAGTCGGCGTCCAGGTAGGCCTGTCCTTCCCCGAGGAGGATCACCCCGGACAGATTGTCCGGTTCGTTCGTCCCGTACATCCCTTCCAGCGGGCCTCCGGCAAAGTTGCTCTCGTCCACCCGGACGAAGTAAGCGCCGGCGGCCAGCCCCTCGAAGCGATAAGTGCCATCGCTCGCGCTCGTCGTTGTCGCCACCAGGGGATCGACACCCGGCTCGAACGTTCCGTCGTTGTCGGCATCCCGGTAGAGGCTGACGAGGACGTTGGCGATCCCGCTTTCGGTGATGTCCTGGTCCCCTTCGCCGTCCGAATCGTACCACACGCGGTCGCCGATCACGCCGATCCCGGGCGCCCGGACAAAGCCGAAATCGACGTCCAGGCGGTCTGTGCCGTTCACCATGACCGGGAAGGGGACCAATCCCGCCGTCTGGCGGTAGCCGTCGAGGATCCCGCTTCGGTCCGTCACAACGACGAAATAGGCTCCGTCCCTCACCCCGTAGAAGGTGTAGCGGCCCTCGGCATCGGTCACCGCCGTGCCCAGGAGCGGTTCGGTGGGGTCGAGGTTTCCGTCGCCGTCGCTGTCGCGGAACAGTGCCAGGGTCACACCGGCGAACCCCTCCTCGTCGGGCTCCTGGAAGCCGTTCGCATTGCGGTCGTGAAAGACGGTGTCGCCGATCCGGTAAAGGTCATCGCGGTAGAGGCCAAAGTCTGCCCGGAGGTAGCTTTCGTTCCCGGCGAGGGAGCAGAGGTGCGGGCTGGGCGTAGCCGGGGAGAGGAAATATCCAGGCGGGACCGCGATGCTCACCGAGTAGTTGCCGGCCCGAAGGTCGGTGAAAAGGTAGGTGCCGTCCGCCCCCGTGTAGGTGCTGCGAGTGTCCGCACCGGTCAGGTTCACGCGCACATCCGAGACGCCGATCTCGCCAGGGTCCTGCACCCCATCCCGATCCGCATCGAACCAGACCGTGTCGCCGATCGTGCCGTCGCGGTTGTAGCCAAAGTCGGCGTCCAGGGCAGTGGGCAAGGCCGCAGTGAGGTAGGCGGGATAGGGGTCGTTGTAGCGGTTCAGCTCAAAGTCGTAGGTCGTGATCTCAAAGCCGTCCAGCACGCCATTGCGATCGGAGACGTGCACCAGGTAGTGCTGTTCCAGGGGCAGGCCGGCGAAGGCATAGTGGCCGCTGACGTCCGTCAGGGCCTGGGCGATCGCCGGCTCGCCGGGGTCCAGTTCGCCATCCGCATCGAGATCGAGGAAGAGATCCAGGGTGACATTGGCGGCGCCGGCCTCGCCCGCATCCTGGTGGCCGTCGTTGTCGGCGTCGAACCAGACCGTATCGCCGACCGTCCCTAAGCCATCGCGGTAGAAGCCAAAGTCGGCGCGCAGGTAGGTCTCATCGGCCATCAGGGCGATGGGCGGGGTCGGACTGGGCTGGCTGTGGGGGCCGAAGGTCGAGGTATAGCCCTCCAGCGGCCCCCCGGGCTCGAAGTTACTCAGGGCGACGCGGACCCGGTAGGTGCCGGCGCTCAGGCCCGAGAACAGGTACCAGCCGCCGGCGCTGGTCGTGGCCATGCGTCCCAGGGGGTTGCCCGCCTCGTCCAGCAGCTCGAGAAGCACCCCCGCGATCCCCGGTTCCCCGGGGTCCCGCACGCCATCGTGGTCCGCATCAGACCAGACCAGGTCGCCGATCGCAGCACCGGGGGGACGGTAGCCAAAGTCCGCCGCCCGGTAGTCCTGGTTATCGTCCAGGTTGATGTAAAAGATGCGCTCGTAGGTGCGGCCGTCGCGCTGGATGCAGTCGCTGCCGCAGACATTGTTCACGTAAACCGTATGGTAATCGCTCCCGGAGACCTCCACGTTCGTCGGGGCAAAGCCGGCCGGGAGAGTGCTCTCGTCCACCTGGACGATATAGTACTCGTTGGCGAGCATCGAAAAGAGGTACTCTCCGTCCGCGCCCGTCCGAGCGCTCTCGAGGGTACGCCCGTCCCTGGGGTCGATCAGGCGCACACGCACCCCGGGCAAGCCGGGCTCCCCCGCATCCTGCAGACCGTCGCCGTCCAGGTCGTACCAGACGCGGTCCCCGATGGAGCTCCGGGCCAGGGCCAGCCCCGGCCGGTTCTTACACTCCGGTTCGCTCCGATGGCACATCTTGGTCGGAGAGTTGTGGTGGTTACCGACCACGATACCGAAGCCGAGCGGGGCAAACGCCTCCTTGCTGACGCGCATCTCCCACCCGTTGTACCACTGCCAGTCCGCGCAGGCCGGGTCCAGGGTTTCGTAGGTGCCGGAAGCGGGGGGAGAGTCCACCAGGAGGTTAACCGCGTTCCCGCAGCGGCAGACGCCGCCGCTGCAGTAGCCGGTGCGGTTGAGGTTATAGTCCATCACGCTTGTGACTTCGAAGTATTCCGGGCTCGCATACCCCTCCAGCCACTGGCCGTCCCCTCCGGAGAAGCCCAGACACGCGTAGCCGGAGGGAGTTCCGGCGCGAGGAGAGATCTGATCGACGTAAAAGTGCGCTGCGATGCGGC
>JBMFPK010000037.1:8819-13872 GCA_049969155.1 Chloroflexia bacterium
CACCGGCATCCTCGAAGTAGAACTCCCCGCGGTCGCTTTCCACAATGTCCCTGAAGTTGCGCTTTCTGGACGGCTGGGCCTCCCAGTGCACGGAGGTAGTGCCGTAGGAGTTGTCGTTGGCGTAGTACATGTCCTGGTGGTAGAAGACGTAGACGTACTGCTCGTCTTCCAGGACGTAGAGGTAGGCCGCAGCGACACTGGACTGACGGGTGGGGGTATGCACGCCGAGATCGATGTACCGGGTGATCCTTCCATACTCGAGGTAGACATCGTCCAGGCGCCCGTCGAGGACGGGAGGTTCGAAGTGAGGGGTCATCCCGGCTCGGGTGACGGGCGGCCGGGGGTAGAAAAGGAGGCACAGGAGGGAAAGGCCTGATAGTAGGACGGTCCCGACTTGGCGAAACCTCTTCATCGTCTTCTCCTTCGGTACGGCAAGCTGCTTCTCCGGCCCGCAGCCCGACCCGTACGCGGCGCCTTCCCCTTTCGGGCTCCCAAAAAGGGAACCGGCCGCTCCACGGAAGAACCTCTCCGCAAGAACGGCCGGTCACACCAGGGGCTCCCCCTAGCCCAGGTGTCCGAGGTACAGGCCAGGGTTCATCGCCTCCGCTTGCGCTCTAACGGTATCGGTTTTTTTTTCGGGTACGGCTGCCCGGATTTCTCCTGCAGGGGCTTCGGGGTACGATGCGGCAAGAAGAAGAAACCGTCCCGCAAATAACGAAAACGGCCGGTTACGCCACTCGCTCCACCTGGTCCAGGCGTCCACACTACAGACCAGGCTTCATCGCCTCCGTTTCAAATAATTTTACCATTTTTCATCCAAAAAGTCAACTTCTTGCAGCCGGGCGCCAGAATCGGTATAATAGGGCAAGACCGCTGACCCCAGCCCGAATCCTGTCGCCGGGTTCTGCAGCCACGAAGGAGGAGGACGATGGCCACCGTGGCAGAGATGAAGGCAGCGCAGGATGTTGCTGGCTTGATCCAGGCACTCCGCGACCCTGCGTGGGAGGTCCGCCAGCGTGCGGCGGAAGCACTTGGGGAGCTGAAAGCAGAAGCCGCGATCGAACCGCTCCTGGCCGCCCGCCACGATGAAAACAGCAATGTGCGGTGGACAGCCGTCTGGGCGCTCGGGCAGATCGGAGGAGAGCAGGTCAAACAGACGCTGATCGCCGCCCTGGAGGATCCGCTGGAGGACGTGCGCAGCGCAGCGCTCCGAACGCTGCAGACGTGGGACGATCCGGAGGTCCAGGCGGCGATCCAACGGATCTTCCCTGTCCCAAAGGAGCCGGCCATTCCCCTCCCCCGGCTGCTGAAGATCGTGACGTATGTCTGCATCGTCCTCACGGTGGCGTGGATCGTGCTCTCCCTCATAGTTGGCCTACGGGGAAGAGCCACCTGGATGGTCCCCCTGGTCCTGCTCTTAGGTGCCCTGGTTGCTTGGTTGGGCGGCGGGCGAAAGTGAGCAAAAAAGCACCCATCGAAGAGCGCGGGTAGAGGCACCACCCGCGCTTGGGGATCAAGCACGCTCTTCGGGATCTGCCTCGACGGGCCGACGCAGCACGCGGGAACGTACCCAGGTCCACACCTCACGCCGTCGTTCCTTCCAAAGATGGATGAGCGTGGGCAGGCCCGGGATGATAAAGAAGGCGATCACGAGCAAGGTGAAGTAGCGATCTACCCCTGCGATCGAGCCGAACAGACGCCCCAGGAAATACCCTAGGCATGTGACGCCCACGGCCCAAGCGAGCCCACCGACCAGATTGAAGAGCAGGAAGCGGCGGTAGCGCATCCGTGCGGCCCCGGCAACAATGGGAGCGAAGGTGCGGATAACGGGGAGAAATCGGGCCAGGGTGATCGTCTTGCCGCCATGTCGCTCGTAGAACACCTGGGCCTTGTGCAGGTATTCGGGCCGGAAAAAGAGCGAACGAGGGCGCTTGAACAGGAGCGGGCCGGTCTTGGCTCCGAACCAGTAGCCGACCGTATCCCCGGCCACCGCGGCCACGAAGAGGAGCGGGACCAGGATCCGGATATCCAGCTCGTGCCGCGAAGCCAAGAGCCCAGCCGTGAGCAGTAGGCTGTCTCCCGGGAAAAAGAAACCGAAGAAAAGCCCGGATTCGGCAAAAATGATGCCAAAAAGCCCCAGGTAACCAACTGTGCGGATCAGCTGCTCCAGGTCCATCAGCTTCTACGCTCCCTTCGCTCCGACCGGCCGCGCGCCAGGCACCGGCACCTCACGCAGCAACTCCTCCACCACCATGCGCGCGGTGACCCCCCGGATGCGGGCCGCCGGATCGATAATCAGCCGATGGGCCAGCGTAGGAATGGCCATCGCCTTGACATCGTCCGGAATCACATAGTCGCGGTCGCGGATCGCCGCCCGTGCTTGGCAGGTGCGGTACAGGCCCAACGAACCTCGGGGACTGGACCCCAGGTAGACGTCCTGATGCTCCCGCGTTGCGGCCACCAGCGCGGTGATGTACTCCTCGATCTCCTCGGCCACGTGTACCTCTTTGATGGCCTCCTGCATGGCCTGCACTTCTTCCAGGCTGACGACCTGCTCCAGATCCTCGATCGGGTGCCGGAACTGCTGACGGCGCAGGATCTCGATCTCGTCCAGCTGCGCCGGATACCCCAAGGAGATGCGCAGCAGGAAACGGTCCAGCTGGGCCTCCGGCAGAGGGAAAGTGCCCTCGTACTCGATCGGGTTCTGGGTAGCAAGGACGATGAACGGGCGTGGTAAGGGGTAGGTCACCCCATCCACGGTGATCTGTCGCTCCTCCATGGATTCGAGCAAAGCCGACTGGGTCTTGGGCGTAGCACGGTTGATCTCATCCGCCAGCACGAGGTTGGCCATCACGGGGCCGGGGCGGAACTCGAACTCCTGGGTCTTCTGGTTGTAGATCGAGACCCCGATCACGTCGCTGGGGAGGAGGTCCGGGGTGAACTGGATGCGCTTGAAGGTATAGCCGATGGAACGGGCGAGCGAGCGGGCCAGCATCGTCTTGCCGACCCCGGGAACGTCCTCGATGAGCACGTGCCCCTGGGAAAGGACGGCGATGAGCAGCAGCTCGACCGCCGGCCGCTTCCCCACGATGACCCGCTCCACGTTGGCGATGATCTTTTCGGCCTGCTCTTTGACAAAAGCCATTCCGGTACCCCCTCCGGATGCTGGACCCACGGCTGGCATTATAGCACGGAACCCCCCCGCGGACAAACCCGCCTCGCGCTGGTCTGCCAACGCTTTCCCTACGACCGGAGCCGGTTTGCCTGTGTCGCGCGGTTGTGTTATGATGACCTTGACGGTCGTCTTCGGGTCGAACCGCGGAGCGGAAACATGCCTCCTGTAGCAGCAACGACGCCTCCCTTCTTCAAACAGGCCGTCCAGGCCTTTTCGTTCTACGCCCTAGGGGGCTTTTTGGTAGCGACGATCCTCTGGCCCTTTTCTCTGGAGCATATGCTCGCTCTGACCCTGGTCCCATCGATCGGATTCTACCTCCTGCTCCAGCTCCTTCTCCTTCGGCGCACCCGTCTGCGCTGGCTCCTGCTCCGTTACGCGCTGGATACCGTCTGCAAGGTGCTCTTTCTGGCCGCCCTGGCGCCGCTCCTCTACTACATCGTGGTGGCCCGCCGCTGGCTCAGCGCGAACTGGGGGCTGTTCGGAGGCCTGGGCGGGATCCTGGTGGGGTTTGTCCTCTTCTCGTGGGGAATCGAGGCCCTCCTGCAGCGCCTCCTGGGAGCCCGGACAGGCGAGGAGAACCGTCTGCACGCGCGCACCCTCGAGCGGCTGAACGCGCTCCCGGTGTGGCGGGTCGCGCTCCTGCAGATCCCCCGCCTCACGACACCCCGGCGCGAGGGTTCCGGATGAAGGCCGACCTGCTCCTCCTCCACGCCGGACAGCTGCTGACGCTCGCGCCGTCCCTTGCGCCCGAGGCCGAAGGGGACGCCGCGCAGCTCGGGCTCATCGAGGACGGGGCCGTGGCGGTGCGGGAGGAAACGATCGTCGCCGTGGGGGCGACGCGCGAGCTCGCATCGGCCTGCAGTGCGCGCAGGGTCGTCGACGCGGGCGGGCGTGTGGTGCTCCCCGGCCTGGTGGACCCGCACACCCATGCGCTCTTTGCCGGTTCCCGGGCACAGGAGTTCGAGATGCGCCTCCGCGGCGCAAGTTACCTCGAGATCCTGGAAGCGGGGGGAGGGATCCTGAGCACCGTACAGGCGACGCGCCGCGCCCCCAAAGAGGTCCTCCTGGCCGAGACCCGCGAGCGGCTGGACCGCATGCTCGCCCACGGGACGACCACGGCCGAGGTCAAGACGGGCTACGCCCTGGAGACGGAAGGGGAACTACGCCTCCTGGAAGCGATCCTCGAGCTGGATGCCCACCATCCGATGGACCTCGTGCCCACCTTCCTTCCCGCGCACGCCGTCCCTCCGGAGTTTCGCTCGGATCCTGGGGGATATGTGGAGCAGGTGGTCGAGGAGATGCTTCCGGCTGCAGCATCGTTCTGGAAGGAAGCCACGGACGCCTCCGAACGTCCTGCCCCGCTCTTCTGCGACGTCTTCTGCGATCGGGGGGCCTTCGACGTGTCCCAGGCGCGGCGTATCCTGGAGCGCGCGCGGACGCTCGGGATGGGGCTAAAGATCCACGCCGACGAGTTCGCGCCGCTCGGCGGGACAATGCTGGCGGTGGAACTGGGGGCCGTTTCCGCCGACCACCTGGTGTGCACCCCGGAGACCGAGCTGCTCGCTCTGGCGCGTTCCTCCACGGTGGCGGTTTCGCTCCCCGGGACGCCGTTCGGCCTGGGACAGTCCCACTACACCCCGGCGCGGGCCCTGCTGGAGGCCGGCGGCACCCTGGCCCTGGCCACCGACCTGAACCCGGGTACCTGCTACTGCGAGTCGATGCCCTTCATCATCGCCCTCGCCTGCCGGGCGATGTGCCTGCGGCCGGCCGAGGCGATCGTCGCCGCCACGCGGAACGCCGCTCGCGCCATCGGCTGGGAGGCGCGGGTCGGCAGCCTCGAGGTCGGAAAACAGGCCGACCTTTTGCTCCTCGACCTGC
>JBMFPK010000038.1:0-13853 GCA_049969155.1 Chloroflexia bacterium
GCCGGAGGGTACGGCCTTCGAGGTCTATGCCCAGGAGGCAGAGTACCTCCGCGCTATCACGTTCGACCAGTACGACGGCCGCGGATGGACGGACACCGCCGAGCACGGTCCGGTCTGGCATCTGCCCGCACATGAAGCTCTTCCGATCACCGCGCTCAAGCGCGAACCGGTCGTCCAACGGATCGTCCCGCGCTTGCAGGGCGGCAACATGGTCTTTGCCTACGCAGAACCGGTCAGCCTGACGCTGCCGAGCGTGGTGGAACTGGGAACACCGGTCGAACAGGCGGGGTTTTGGGACATCGTCTCGCTGCGGTCCCGGGCTTCGTTGGCGGAAGGGCAGCGTTATGAGGTCGTGTCGCTGGTGCCAACGGTGGACAAGGAATCGCTCCGCTCTGCCGGTGCGGAGTACCCGCAGTGGGTGCGGGAACGCTATCTGCAGCTTCCGGAGTCGCTTCCGGAACGTGTGCGTGCGCTTGCGGACGCGATCCTGGCCGAGGCGGCTGTGCTCCCGGCGCGCCTGCCCAAGGGGGCACAGGTGACGGAGGTTGCCTTGGGTACGACGGGCGAGCGCGAGCTGCGCGTTCGCCTGAGCGGGGCAGAGGAGTTCCTCCTTCGCCTCCGGGGAGAGCGGGTGGTCGAGCTGGTGCCGCACGGATCGCTCGTGAGTCTGGGGCTGATCAACCCCTACGATGCGGCAGAGGCGATCCAGGACTATTTGCGTGTCCATTATGTCTACCGCACGGACATCGCGCCACCCCCTCCGGATGCGGATGCGGTGGACTTTTTCCTGTTCGAGAGCCGGGCCGGCTACTGCGACTATTTCGCCTCGGCGATGGTGGTGTTGCTCCGCGCGGAAGGGATTCCGGCGCGGCTGGCCCACGGCTACGCCGCCGGGAAGTACGACAGCCAGAAGGGGGGGTACGTGGTGCCGCTTGCTGCGGCTCATTCCTGGGTCGAGGTCTACTTCCCGGGCTACGGTTGGCAGCGGTTCGAGCCAACCCCCGCGAGCTATACCTCGCTTCCGTACCGGCCGGACCGTCCCTCAGGCCCAGCACCCGCGCCACGACGCACGCCGGGGGTGGATAGAGAGAGAGAAGAACGGGATCCCTTCGCCGACCTGGAAGATGTCCAGGTACCGAAAGGGGGAACCTATCAGCTGGCCAGGGGAATCGGCCGGGCGCGGGCCATCGTACTGGTTCCCGCAGGCCTGGCCGTTCTGCTGTTCGCCGGGCTTGTCACGCTGAACCTGTGGAGCCATCGCGGCCTGCGCGGTCTGAGCCCCGTGGCCGCGCTGTATGAACGGATGTGCCGCTGGGCACACCTGGTCAGGCTCTACCCGGACGGACAGCCCACACCTTACGAGGTTGCCTGGAGAATCGCCGAAGCGTTGCCCGAGGAGCGGTCGTCCGTGGCACGGATCGTGACGACCTATGTGAGGGAGCGCTTCGGTCGGCACCGGCCGCGCGGCGAGGAGGTCCTCGAGGTGCGGCGTGCCTGGGCGCGCCTTCGCTGGAAGATTTGGGGGCATCTGCAGCAGCGGGTGCGCCCCAGGCAACAGGCCGAACTGGAGGAGGTCCGCGGATGAAAGACACGACCCCGCTGAACGGGAATCTCCTGAAGGATGTCCCGCTGCCCCGCCCGCTGAAGGAGATCCTTCTGGAAACCGATCGCAAGGTCGCGAGCGGCGACCTCGGGTCCTATACCCCATTGCCCACAGGTTTCCGCGAGCTCGACGACATCATCGGCGGCGGATTCAAGCAGGGGGAGCTCATCCTACTCGGGGGCGCACAGGGGCTTGGAAAGACGATCTGGGCGCTGCAGGTGGCCCGGAACATCGCGGCCTATACGCCCGCCATCGTGGTCTACCTGTCTTACGAGCACGACGAAGAGCATATGATGTGCCGGCTCCTCGCGATGGAGAGCATCGACCCCACGGTGGACGGGTTACAGCGCGGCCTGCGGCTCCGGGATCTGAACCGGGCGATCGTGGCTTACCGCCAGAAAAACCCGAAGGCTGGCTTTTTCGACGTCCTCCGGTCGCTGCCCCAAGCTTCCCAATGCTTCGAGAAAATTCAAATGTATCTGAACAAGCTCTATCTCCTGAAGGCGAGCCCGCAGAAGACCACCCTGCCTGTGGTGCAGGCCATGGTCCAGCACCTGCAGCAGCAGCACTCGGGGCTGCCGATGCTCCTGGTGGTCGACTACCTGCAGAAGATCCCATTGCCTTACCTGACGGAAAACGAGGCAGAGAAAGTAACGATCGTCGTGGAAGGGCTGAAGAACATCGCCCTGACGTACGGGATCTCGGTGCTCTCGATCGTCGCTGCCGACCGGGAAGGGCTAAAGGCACCCCGGCTCCATCTCCGCCATCTGCGCGGCAGCTCCGCCCTCGATTACGAGTGCGATATCGCGATCATCATGAACCAGAAGTGGAAGATCCTCTCCAAGAAGCACATCACCTTCAACATCCAGCAGGCGGAAAAGTGGAAGAGCTGGGTGGTCTTCAGCATTGAGAAGAACCGTTCAGGCCGCGCCGAAGTGGATCTGGAGTTCGAGCTCCGCTCCGAGTATTTCTGCTTCAACCCTCACGGCGGCCTGGTCGAACAGACGCTGATCGACGAGAAGGTCATCGCGGAGTAGAAGGCCCTAGAGAGACCTGTGGCCCGGCGGTTCTGCCGGGCCGCACGCTTTTTCCCCCTCACGCGACCGGGGTCTTGGTCTCGTTGGCGACCTTCCAGCGCAGGTATGCTTCGATAAAGTCGTCCAGTTCCCCGTCCAGCACGGCCTCCGTGTTGCTGGTCTCGTAGCCCGTGCGAAGGTCCTTGACCAGACGGTAGGGGTGAAGGACGTAAGAACGGATCTGGTTCCCCCAGCCGGCCGAGACATGCTCCCCTTTCAGGCGGGCCCGCTCTTCCTCCTGTTTGCGCTTCTCGAGTTCGTAGAGGCGCGAACGAAGCACCTTCATCGCGATTTCCTTGTTGCGCAGCTGCGAGCGTTCGTTCTGGCAGGAGGCGACGATCCCGGTCGGGATGTGGGTGATGCGCACCGCGCTGTCCGTCGTGTTGACGCTCTGGCCCCCGTGCCCCGTGGAGCGGAACACCTCGATGCGCAGGTCCTCCGGGTTGATCTCCACCTCGATCGACTCGTCCAGAGCGGGCACCACCTCGACCAAGGCAAAAGAGGTGTGACGGCGGTGGGCCGCATCGAAGGGCGAAAGGCGCACGAGGCGATGGACGCCGGCCTCGGCCCGGGCATAGCCGTAGGCATAATGGCCCCGGATCTCGATCGTCGCCGTCTTGATCCCCGCTTCCTCGCCGGGAAGGATCTCGAGGATGTCCGTTTCAAAGCCCCGTCGCTCGGCCCAGCGCAGGTACATCCGTAGGAGCATCTCCGCCCAGTCCTGGGCCTCGGTCCCCCCCGCACCGGCATGGATAGAAAGCAGGGCGTCGTGATCGTCGTACTCGCCGCTCAGCATCAGGCGCAGTTCTTCGCGTTCGACCTCCGCCAGGAGGCCCCGGGCTTCTCTTTCCACCTCGGCGATCATCGCTCCGTCGTCCTCCGCCCGGGCAAGTTCGTAGAGCACCTGCAGCTCCTCGACCTGATGGACGAGCGCCTGATGTCGCTCGATCTCCTGCCGCAGGCGGTTCAAGCGACGCATCGTTTCCTGGGCGCGCGCGGGGTCGTCCCAAAAGCCGGGTTGGAGAGAACTCTCTTCCAGACGTGCCGCCTCTTCCTGCTTGCCGGGCAGGTCAAAGGTGCCTCCCGAGGGCCGAAACGCGTTCGCGCAGATCGTGCAAAAGGGTTGCCGTTTCCGTCATTCGTTCCTCCCGCATACAAAGCCGTGAGCTACAGGTTGCGCAGCACATAGGGCCCGGATTCCTCCAGCATGGCGAGGATCCGGGCCACGACCATCTCCACGGCGATGGTATTAAAGCCTCCTTCGGGGATGATCACATCGGCGTAGCGTTTGCTCGGTTCGACGAACTCCAAGTGCATCGGGCGCACGGTTTCCAGATACTGGCGGATCACCGACTCCATCGTCCGCCCCCGCTCGGCGATATCTCGCTGGAGGCGGCGGATGAAGCGGATATCCGCGTCTGTATCCACAAAGATCTTGACGTCCATCATATCGCGCAGCGTCTTGTCGGCAAAGATCAGGATCCCCTCTACTAGGATCACACGGTGCGGATAGACCGTGCGGGTCTCCGGGCGCCGGGTGTGGGTGGTAAAGTCATAGATCGGCACTTCGACCGGCTGGCCGGAGCAGAGCTGCCGCAGGTGCTGCACCAAGAGCTCGTTTTCGAGCGAATCCGGGTGGTCGAAATTCACCCGCCCGCGTTCCTCCATAGGCAGATGGGAAAGGTCCCGATAGTAGGAGTCATGCTGGATGTAGGCAATCCGGTCGGGACCGACGCGCTCCAGGATGGCCTGGGAGACGGTCGTCTTGCCCGAACCGGTTCCACCGGCCACGCCGACGATGATCGGTTTCACCACACCCCTCCAGAGGCGGATACCGGAAACAAATTTTACCATAAGAAAGAAGAGCGGGCAACTCGCCTTGCTCGGGCGCGCGCTCTGTGCTATACTCTGCGGCGCAGCATAATGGGGTGCCGTCTTTCTCGACGTCGAGAGCGAAACCGAGGAGGAATGATGAAAAGCGAGGAGCTGATCCGGCTAGAGGAGACCTACGGCGCGCACAACTACAAGCCGCTCGATGTGGTGATCTCCCGTGCACAGGGGGTTTGGATGTGGGATGTGGAAGGGAACCGCTACCTGGACTGCCTGAGCGCCTATTCCGCGGTCAACCAGGGCCACTGCCACCCCCGGATCCTCCGCGCGCTCGTCGAGCAGGCCGGCCGTGTGACCCTGACCTCACGGGCCTTCCGCAACGATCAACTCCCCTTGCTCGAGCGCGAGCTGTGCGAACTCGCCGGCTACGAGATGACGTTGCTGATGAACTCCGGAGCCGAGGCGGTCGAAACGGCGATCAAGGCGGCACGAAAGTGGGGGTACACGGTCAAGGGCGTGGCGCGGGACCAGGCCGAGATCGTCGTCTGCGCCGGGAACTTTCACGGGCGCACCACGACGATCGTCGGCTTTTCCACGGAACCCCAGTACCGGGACGGATTCGGGCCCTTCACTCCCGGCTTTCGCATCATTCCCTATGGGGATGCTCGGGCACTGGAGCAGGCCATCACCGAGAACACGGTGGCGTTTCTTGTGGAGCCGATCCAGGGCGAGGGCGGAGTGATCGTTCCCCCGAACGGTTACCTGAAGGCTGCGCGGGAAATCTGCTCCCGCCACAACGTGCTCCTGATGGCGGATGAAATTCAGACCGGACTGGGGCGCACCGGCCGACTCTTTGCCTGCGATTGGGAAGGGGTGCATCCCGACGTCCTGATCATCGGCAAAGCGCTTTCCGGCGGTTTTTACCCTGTCTCCGCAGTACTGGCGTCGCGGGAGGTGCTTGGCGTCTTTCGCCCGGGGGATCACGGCTCCACGTTCGGAGGGAACCCGCTTGCCTGCGCGGTTGCGCGCGAAGCGCTGCGGGTCATCGTGGAGGAAGACCTGCCCGCTCGGGGCGAGCGGCTGGGCCGGTACTTCCTGGGGCGCCTCTCGCGCATCGAAAGCGAACACATCCGGGAGGTGAGAGGCCGGGGGCTCCTGATCGGCGTGGAACTGAGGCAAGAAGCGGGCGGTGCCCGCCGCTTCTGCGAGGCGCTGCGGGAGAGGGGGCTGCTGTGTAAGGAAACGCACGAGCACGTCATCCGGTTCGCCCCTCCGCTGGTGATCACCGAGGAGGAGATCGACTGGGCGATGGAGCGGATCGAACCCGTCCTCGTGGGACTGTAGCCGCGGTGGGGCGGGAGGGTGCTGTGGGGGGCATCATCCGCGTCGGTTGTGCCGGCTGGTCCATCCCGAAGGCATATGCGGAGGCCTTCCCTGGCGAAGGGACACACTTGGCGCGCTATGCCCGCAGCCTGAATGCGGTCGAAATCAACTCCTCCTTCTACCGCTCGCACCGGCCGGAGACGTACGCCCGCTGGGCCGGGGAGGTTCCAGCGAACTTTGCCTTCGCGGTCAAAGTGCCTCGGGCGGTGACCCATATCGCCCGGCTGGTCGGGTTCGAGGAAACGATGGCGGATTTCCTCTGCGGGGTGGCCGGCCTTGGGCCCAAGCTCGGGGTGCTCCTTGTCCAGCTCCCCCCGCGCCTCGGCTTCGACCCGGAGGTAGCCGCGGCCTTTTTCGGCTGGCTGCGTGCCCGATACAAAGGTGGGGTGGCGTGCGAGCCGCGGCACCCGAGCTGGTTCGGCACGGAAGCACAGGAGCTGTTCGTTCACTATCGTGTGGCGCGGGTAGCGGCGGATCCGGTCCCTGAAGGGTGTGCCAGGGAGCCCGGGGGATGGCCCGGATTGGTCTACTTCCGCCTACACGGGTCGCCGCAGATCTACCGATCCGCCTACGAATTGGCCTTTCTGGATCTGCTGGCGGGTCGGCTGCGTGCCTATGCCGCGGGCGGCGTCGAGGTCTGGTGCATCTTCGACAATACGGCGGTCGGAGCGGCGACGGGGAATGCGCTGTTCCTGAGGGAGCGCTGCTAGGGCAAAGTTCTGCTGGCAAAAACTGCGGCAGGGGCGCTGAGCGCCCCTGCCGCGGATTTCGAACTAGCCCACGAGTTCGCTCAGCCCCAGCTCGGCCAGCTTCTGCGGCGTCGGGATGCCGTTCTTGTCCCAGCCGCGCTGCTCGTAGTACATATCCAGGAGCTGCTGCACCGCTTCGAAGGGCGTGAGCTGTCCCTTGGTGGGGCCGCCGGTAGAGGGATGCTTATAGAAGCGCGGGGCAGGATAATCCCAGGTGCGGCCGAACCCTTCGACCTCGCGCACCCAGTACATCCGGGTCAGGTTCCAGGTCCGCTCCGAAACCTTCAGGAGGTCTTCCCAGGAGCGCTCGATCCCGGTGATCGCGGCCATCATCGGGGCGTACTGGGTCACATCGATGCCCAGTTCCACCCACTGCAGCCGGCAGGCCCCCATGGAATCGAAGAGCGGCCGGATGTGCTGGAGCAGGATTACCCGGGCCACCTTTTCCGGGGCCACGCGGTCGCGGCCCACCTGCAGATCGTAGGTGATCGCCCAGGCGCGGTTGTGATGGGCACCCACATCGGCGGTCATATAGGCTAGCAGCATGGCCGTGGCGTTGTGCGTCTCGTAGCCGCTCTGCTCCATCCCCTTCACGTGGACGGCGAACTCCTCGCTCCCCTGGCCGATACGCTGGGAAGCGACTTTCACCCCCTCGGCGAGGAGGTTTCCGAGCCCTTCGCGGCGGGCGATCTTTTCCAGGAGCGCGAACGCGGCCTGGGCGTTCCCGAAGCGCAGGTCCAGTCCTCCGGTATCCTCCTGGGTCAAGAGGCCGCGCTCGTAGCACTCCATCGCGAAGGCCACGGCATTGCCTGCGGAGATGCTGTCGATCCCGAGCTCGTCGCACAGATAGTTCCCGTAGGCGACGTCCTCGATGTCCCCCAGAGCGCAGTTCGAGCCGACGAGCGCGATCGTCTCATATTCGGGCCCCTCGACAAACACCCCGTGCTTCTTCGTATAGGAGTACTTGCCGCAGGGAGAGGGGCAGGCGAAGCACCCCTTGTCGGTGATCACGATCCGCTCGCGCATCACCTGGCCGTAGAGGTTTGGGCCATGTTCGAAGGACCCCTGTTGGAAGTTGCGCGTCGGCAGCGCCCCGACCTCGTCGCACCAAGAGGTGACGATGGTCGTGCCGTATCGCTGCCAGGGACCGAGCCCCTCGGCCTCTTTGCAGGCGCGGAACATCGCACGGGCCAGTTCCCAGAAACGCTCCGGGTCTGCCACGGGGATCGCCTTGCTGCCTCGCACCGCCACCGCCTTGAGCTTCTTGGCCCCCATCACGGCACCCACGCCCCCGCGGCCGGCCTGCCGGCCAAAGTCGTGCGTGATGCAGGCATACTTGACCAGGTTCTCTCCCCCCGGCCCGATGGTGGCGATCTGAAAGTCCTCGCCCAGCCGCTTCTTGAGGATCTCCTCCGTGGTGATCGAGCCCTTGCCCCACAGGTCGGAGGCATCCCGCAGCTCCACCCGGTCGTCGTCGATGAATAGGTAGACCGGCTTGGGGGAGATCCCCTCGAAGATGATCGCGTCGTATCCGGCGTACTTCAGCTCTGCCGTCAGGTGTCCCCCGACACTTGCGCCAGCATAGCCGCCGGTCAGAGGCGATTTGCAGGCCCAGTCCATCTTTCCGGCGCCCGGGACGAGCAACCCCGAGAGCGGCCCCGTGGAGGCGATCAGTTTGTTTTCCGGCCCGAGTGGATCGGCCCCCTTGGGAACCTCCGTCCAGAGGGTGTAAATGCCAAAGCCGCGGCCTCCGAGAAAATCCCGAGCCACTTTCTCGTCGAGCGGTTCCTTTCGGATCTCGCCCGTGGTCAGGTTCACCCGCAGGATCGTTCCGGCATATCCGTTCATGGTCGCTCCTCCGTTTGGCTCGTCCCTACTCCGCGATGGAGAGAACGTTCATCCCGCAGAAGTTCACGCATTCGCCACACAGGTCGCACTCGAACGGCTGATCCCGGCCCGGGATCTTGAAGATGACCTTCTCCGGGCAGGCATCGATGCAGGCATCGCAGGCGATGCAAAGCTCCGGGTCGATGTAGTAGGCCCCCTTGTCGTTCTGCGGGATGGCATCCACCGGGCATACCTTGGCGCACTCCCCACATTGCGTACACACCCGCACTTCGTACTTCCCCGGGCTGGGGAAGTGGGGGACGATGGCCAGAGCTGCTTTGCGGATGTTGTTCTCGCGGAAGTGGCTGAAGGCACACGCAAGCAGGCAGGCCTTGCAGCCGCTGCACTTGGAACTGTCGGCGTAGAGTCGCATGGTCCTCCTCCCGTGGGCTTGCGGGCTCTGTGAGCCCCTCCTCAGGGAACCGGGGTAACAAGGAAGGCCACCGGCCCCCGGAGAGGGGGCGCCTCCGGCAACCGGCTGGCCCCGAGTGACGGCGTCTGGTCATCCGTGACCCCTTTGTCCCGTGACTGCATCGACGACGCGAAATTTAGCATAAGAAAACTCGCTTGTCAAACCTATTGACACCGCCGGTCCGTTTCGGTATAATGTGAGCGGTCACGAGACCGGTCACATCGCAAAGATGGGGAGGCATCGCATGCACTCCCGTCCTACTATCCGTGATGTCGCCGCGCGGGCCGGGGTTTCGCGCCAGACCGTTTCCCGGGTGATCAACGGCAAGCCCGAAGTCAGCCCCCAGACGCGCCTGCGTGTGCTCGGGGTGATCGAGGAGCTGGGATACCGGCCGAGCGCGGTAGCCCGCAGCATGGCGACGGGGCGAACCTGTCTCCTCGGTTGCATCTCCCATAACCTTGTAGACTATACGTTCGCCTGCATGATCGAGAATGCCCAGGCTGAAGCACGCCGCCTGGGCTATTTCGTGCTCACCGGGAGTGCGCCCTCGGTCGACGATGTGGAGCCGCTCCTGGAAGAGATGCTGAACCGCCACGTGGATGGGCTCATCGTGATCAACCCCCACGCCGACGATCGCTACCGCTTCTTCCTCCCGCTGATCCAGCGCGGCCTTCCCATCGCCTACCTGAACGATCGGCCCTGGGAAGAACCGGTGTCCTCCGTGCGCTGCGACGACCGGGACGGGGGCTACCAGGCCACGCGCTACCTGATCGAGCTCGGCCACCGGGCGATCGCGACCATCCTGGGGCCGGCGCGCGAGGTCTGCACGACGGACCGCCTGGCCGGCTACCGTCAGGCGCTCGCCGAGGCCGGCCTGGAGGCCGATCCCGCGCTCATCGTGGATGGCGACTGGTCCCCCGAGTCCGGATACCGCGCAATGCGGTCCCTACTGGACTCAGGTCACACCTTCACGGCCGTTTTTGCGCAGAACGACCGGATGGCCATCGGGGCTATCCGCGCCTTGCAGGAGGCCGGGCTGCAGGTCCCACAGGACGTCTCCGTGATCGGGTTCGATGACATCCCGCTTGCCCCTTACTGCCATCCTCCACTGACCACCCTCTACCAGCCGATGGAGGAGTGCGGGCGATGTGCCGTCCGGCTGCTGGTGGAGACGATCCAGGACCCTGCCCGGCCGCCGGAGCAGATCTTGCTCCGGGCTCGCCTGGTGAAACGGGGTTCCTGTGCCCCGCCAGGCCACGGAAAGGAGGTGATGGATAGAGAAAGATCGGTTGGGCCTTCTGCTTTGGTAGGCTGACCTGCCGCAAGGAAGGAGGAATTCGATGAAAAGGAAGAGGTTCGCTTTCCTGGCCTGCATCGCCGTGATGCTGCCCCTCGTCCTGATGGCCTGCGGACCCACGCAGACGCCAGCTCCGGGCGGCGCTACCCCCGCGCCGGCGACGGGTCGGCTCTGCGAGGGGGTGAGGATTGTCTTCTTCCCTGGTGGACCACCCGGCTGACCATTCGCCACCGTGGTGTACAACGGCGCGGTCGCTGCCGCTTCTGACCTCGGTGCACAGGTCGAATATGTCTTCTCGGACTGGGATCCGGAAAAGATGGTCCGCCAGTGCAAGGAGGCCATCGCCACCAATCCCGATGGGATCGCCATCATGGGCCACCCGGGTGACGAAGCCCTCTCCGCTTGCGTCGACGAGGCCGAGAGCAAAGGGATCATCGTCACCAGCCAGAACACCACCCTGCCGAAGTTGGAAGCCAAGTACAAGGCGAACGGGTTCGGCTATGTGGGGCAGGAGCTGTACCAGTCGGGCTACCTGCTCGGTCAGGAAGCTGTCAAGCGCGGGAACCTGAAGCCCGGTGACCGGGCGATGGTCTGGGGTCTTCTCTCACAGCCGACCCGCGGCCTGCGCACCCAGGGGGTCATCGACGCCCTGAAGGAAGCCGGCCTGGTGGTCGACTACATCGAGATCGACCCGGCCACCAACGCCGACCCGACCAACGGCACTCCGGTCTTCACGGGCTATGTCTCCGCCCATCCGGACGTGAAGGTCGTCTGCACGGATCACGGCGGCCTGACCTCCACGATGGAGACTTACCTGAAGGCGGCCGGCAAGGGGCCCGATGACATCTACGCGATCGGATTCGACCTGTCCTCGGCGACCCTCGCCGCCATTCGCGGCGGGTGGACCGACCTCGTGCTCGACCAGCAGCCGTGGCTGCAGGGCTACCTGCCGATCGTGCAGATCTGCCTGACCAAGAAGTACGGCTTCTCCGGGCTGCACATCGACACCGGCTCCGGCTTCGCGGACAAGAGCAACATCGAGATGCTGGCGCCGCTCGTGGAGAAGCAGATCCGCTGACAGTCCGCCGGACGGCTTGTGGACGCTGGGGCAAACGGCGCCAGGCCCGCCGGCGAGCCCGGCCCGTTGCAGCAACGCGACCTGGCGTCGTTTGCCCCCTAGTTTGCGGTAGATGGGAAACGCCTTCCCGGCCGCGGATGCAGCCCGGAGAAGGAACGGGCTACACCAGGGGGTTGTCGGTATGGAATACCTGCTCGAAATGCGGAACATCTCCAAGAGGTTCGGAGAAGTCCAGGCGCTGCGGAACGTGGACTTTTGCGTCCGATACAACGAGGTCGTCGGCCTGCTCGGCGACAACGGAGCCGGCAAATCTACCCTGATCAAGATCGTAACCGGCTACCATCAGCCCGATAGCGGCGAGATCTATTTCAACGGCCGCAAGATCGAAAACCTTTCGGTCTCCGAGGCGCGCCGGTTGGGGATCGAGACCGTCTACCAGGAACGTGCGCTCGCCAACCTGCAAAGCCTCTGGCGCAATATCTTTATGGGACGCGAACTCACCCGGTTTGCCGGATTCCTCGACGTTGCCAAGATGCGGCAGGAGACCGAAAAGCTCATGCTCGGTTCGATGGGCTTTACCTCGGCTGCCGTGGCGCCCGATTCCGTCGTGGGGACTTTCTCCGGCGGCGAGAAACAGGGCGTGGCGATCGTCCGCGCCCTCTATTTCGAGGCCGAACTGATCATCCTCGACGAGCCCACGATGGGCCTTTCGCTTTCGGAAACGCGGAAACTCCTCGATTTCGTCCGGGGGATCAAGCAGGCCGGTAAATCGTGCATCTTTATCGACCACAACGTCTTCCACGTCTACTCGGTTGCCGATCGGGTGGTCGTCTTGGATCGCGGTGCCGTCGCGGGCGAGTTCCTGACGAAAGATATCACCCTCGAGCAACTGATGGATATGATGTACCGGGTGGCCCAGACCGGGAGGCTGTCCGAGAATAGCACAGAATGCCTCCCCTCGGCCCCCGTAGATGCGGAAAGACCGTAAGGAGCCTCCGATGACCATGGACCCGCGAAATCCCACCGCCGTTGGGGGGAATGCCCGAGCCGAGGTGCCCGCCGCCGTCGCCCGCCGCGCTGTCCCACAAGCCGGAGGCATTACCCGCTGGGTCCGGCGGAACGCCCTCCAGATCGGTATCACCTGCGTCCTGCTCCTGCTCTGGGGGATGTTCCTGCTCCGTGCGCCGGATACCTTCTTCAGCAAGAACATCTACGCCGCCCTGATGTCTACCGTGCCCTTCTTCGCCATCATGGCGCTCCCTCTCACAATGGTCGTCATCGCCGGCGAGATGGACCTTTCGTTTCCCTCCATCATGGGCTTCGGCATGGTGGTCTTTGTCCACGTGCTCCAGGCCACAAACAGCCCGGGCCTGGCATTCCTCGCCTGTCTGATCTCCGGGTTCCTGGCCGGCCTCCTGAATGGCACCATCGTGGTGCGCCTGGGGCTCCCTTCCCTCGTCGCGACCATCGGCACCCAGTTCTTCTGGCGCGGTGTCGTCGACGTGATCACTCAGGGGCAGCCCGCCTCCCTCGTCTCGGTCAAGCCCACCCTGCTGCAACAGGCACTCGTCGGTCGAGTGGGCGGATATGTGCCTGCCCAGATGCTGTGGATGATCTTTGTCGCCGTCGTCGTGTGGGTCTTTCTGAACCGCCACCGCTTCGGCGCCCACGTCTACCTGATCGGCGATAACCGCGAGAGCGCCCGATTGATGGGTATCAACGTCGACCGCGTCCGCATGATGGTGTTCGCCATCCAGGGGTTGGCTGCGGCCTTCGCCGGGGTTCTGGCCAGCCTCGAGGTGTCGTACTTTTGGGTCACCCTGGGCGAAGGATACCTCATGCGTACCCTGGCCTCCGTCTTCCTCGGCGGGACCTCCGTCTTCGGCGGCCAGGGGACGATCTACGGGACTTTTATCGGCTGTTTCATCATCGCCATCATCGAACCGGGCCTGGTCGCGATGGGGCTGACCGGCTTCTGGACCAAGCTGATCTACGGCTTTATCATCACCTTCTCCGTGGCGATGCATGCCATCCTGAGCCGCCGCCTGGCCCGGTAGCGCAAACGGGTGCCCGCTGAGCAGGAGGTCCCGGTGAAGCACCGCGAGCGCGTCTGGCTGGCCCTTCACCACGAGGAACCGGACCGCTGCCCGATGCAGATCAGCTTCACCCCCGAGTTCGCCGCCCGGTTGCGGCAGCAACTGGGGATCCGCGACGAGGAACTCTATAACCCTCACGGCGGCGGGAACACCTACGTCCTGGAACGTATGCTCGACGAGGATATGCTCCTGACCTCCGTCGGCTGGGCCAACTCCTATTACGCGACCGAGCGCTACAGCCAGGACGGCGTCTCCTATACGGACGAGTGGGGCGTCGGTTGGCGGAACGTCCCCTACCAGACCCGCTTCGGGGTCGGGCACTACACGGAAATGGTCCACCACCCCCTGGCCGACGACGCGGCGATCGCCTCCTACCGCCCACCCGATCCGAACCGCCCCGAACTCTACGAGGAAGCCGCGCGCGTGGTGCGTGAGTTCAAGG
>JBMFPK010000039.1:0-4164 GCA_049969155.1 Chloroflexia bacterium
CAGCAGATCGATCTGGCGATCGCCTGGGGCCGCTACGGCGAGCTCTTCGGCTACGACGACGACAGCGAGCTGCTGTACTTGGAGGTTCCTGAGCCGGCCAAGGCGAAATAGGATCGGATTTCCCAGGAGGTACCGGTGGAAGACAGGTACGATGTGGCCATCATCGGCGGTGGGCCCGGGGGATATGTAGCGGCTATCCGCGCTGCCCAACTTGGAGGCCGTGTCGCCCTTGTCGAACGGGAGCGCGTGGGCGGGGTGTGCCTGAACCACGGCTGCATCCCGACCAAAGCGCTCCTCGCTTCCGCGGAACGGCTCCACGTGGCGCGCGATGCGGAACGTTTCGGCATCCTCGGCTGTGAAGGGGCACGGCCCGATTGGTCCCGCATCCAGCAACGCAAGGCCGAGGTCGTGGACACCCTTGTTTCAGGCATCGAGCGGCTGCTTCGCGACCACCGGATCGCGCTTTTTCCGGGGACCGCCCGTTTGGAGGATCCGCGCACCGTCCACGTGCTCTTGCGGGACGGGGCCGGGGAAGCCGTGCTTCGCGCCGGCCGGATCATCCTGGCTACCGGCTCGGAACCCGCTTCTCTGCCCGTCCCCGGAGCAGACCTTCCGGGGGTCCTCGATTCGCGCGATCTCCTGGCCCTCTCCCAGCTGCCAGGATCGCTTGTCGTCATCGGCGCTGGAGTGATCGGTATGGAGATGGCGCTCCTGTTCCGGTGGCTGGGGGCCGAGGTCGCCGTCGTGGAGATGCTGCCGAACATCTTGCCCCCGGTCGAACCGGAGCTGGCCCGGCGTTTCGCCACCATCGCCCGGCAGCAGGGGATCGTCCTGCAGACCGGGGCCCGGGTGACGGAGATCCGCCAGGGCGAAGACGGCCGCCTGGGTGTGGTGTACGAGGGGAAGAAGGGCGTGGAGGTCGCCTGGGGGGAGCGGGTGCTCGTGGCGACGGGCCGGCGCCCTTCGGACGGAGGACTGGACCTGGAGCGGCTGGGAATCGCACGCCAGGGGCGCGCCATCGCGGTCAATGACCGCTTGGAGACCAGCGTGCCTGGGATATGGGCCATCGGGGACTGCACGGGCGGCGCCCTGCTCGCCCACCGTGCCTCCTACCACGGCGAGGTGGCTGCGGAGAACGCGTTGGGAAGCCGGCGGGCGGTCGATGAGCGCGCCATCCCCTACGCGGTCTACACCTGGCCGGAGATCGCAGGAGTGGGGTGGACCGCCGAGCAGGCCCGTGCGGCCGGCCGGCCGGTTGCCGAATCTCGCTTCCCGTTCACCGCGAACGGCCGGGCCCATACGCTCGGCGAAACCGGGGGGCAGGTGCGCCTGGTCTACGATCCCGGAGAGGGAACCGTGTTGGGGATCCACATCCTTGGGCCCCACGCGAGCGAACTGATCGGCGAGGCCGCGCTCGCCGTGCAGGCCCGCTTGAAGGTGGGCGAACTCGCACAGACCGTGCACGCCCACCCGACCCTTTCCGAAGCGCTGATGGAGGCTGCGAAGGCTGCAGCCCACGGGGAAGCCATCCACGTGCGCCGACAGGGCTGAGGTGTGAGCGGACCCGGGGCCTTCTTTCCGCTTGGGAGGATGCCCTGGCCGCGTGGTGGGAGTTGAACAGGGTAAGACTTTTAGGGATGGGAAGGGGGCTACAGGCCTGCTCGGGTGCTCTTCAGCGCCCACGGGGTATCCTTCCCAGTTCCCGCTCGATCTCGGCCATCAAGGCGTCGACGAGCTGCTCCTCGGGAAAAGTCCCCACGATCTTCCCGTGGCGGAAGACCACGCCTCGCCCCTTTCCTCCGGCGATCCCAAAGTCGGCTTCGCGCGCCTCGCCCGGCCCGTTGACCACGCATCCCATGATAGCAACGGTGATCGGTTCGCGGATCCCCCGCAGCCGTCGCTCCACTTCCTCGGCCATGGGCACGAGATCCACCTCGGTGCGGCCGCAGGTGGGGCAGGAGATGAGCGTCGGGCCGCGCGTCCGGAGGTCGAGCGCCCGGAGGATCTCGTAGCCGACGCGCACTTCCTCCACGGGATCTCCGGTGAGTGAGACGCGGATCGTGTCGCCCAGCCCTTCATAGAGCAGGATGCCGATGCCCACTGCGGAGCGGATCGTCCCCGCCCAGGGCAGCCCGGCCTCCGTGATGCCGATGTGAAGCGGATAGGGTACGGCCTGGGCCAGGAGGCGATTCGCCGCGACGGTCACCGGCACGTCGAACGCCTTCAGCGAGACGACGATATCGAAAAAGTCCAGCTCTTCCAGGATGCGGACGTGCCCGAGCGCAGCTTCCACCATACGGGCCGGAAGCGAAGCGCGGAGCTGTTCCACCGTCGGGAGGGGAGCGCCTGGCGGGACCTCCACCGGAGGCAGAGAACCGGCGTTCACGCCGATACGGATGGGCACGCCCCGCTCGGCCGCCGCCCGTACGACCTCGCGCACCTTCTCTGGGTCGCGGATGTTCCCGGGGTTCAGCCGTAGTCCATGCACGCCGGCGGCAAGCGCGGCCAAAGCTAGGCGGTGGTCGAAGTGGATATCCGCCACAACGGGGATGGCGCTCCGACGGACGATCTCGGGGAGAGCCTCTGCCGCTTCCCGGTCCGGCACGGCCACCCGCACGATCTCGCAGCCGGCGTCGACCAGGGCCGCGATCTGCTCCACCGTTGCACGCACGTTGCGGGTATCCGTACTGCACATCGACTGCACGACGATCGGTGCCCCGCCGCCGATCGTGACATTCCCCACGCGCACTGGGCGAGAAATGCGACGCGCACGGACGGAAGACACTTCCACTACGGTATTCCCCCGTTGAGGATCCGCGCGATGTCGAAGTAGGTCACGACCAGGATGAATCCGAGCAGCAGGAAGAAGCCAATCATATGCACGAGCCCTTCCTTCTCCGGAGAGATGCGTTTGCCGCCACGGATCCATTCCAAGAAGACGAAAGCCAGCCGGCCGCCGTCAAGCGCCGGCAGCGGAAAGAGGTTGACCAGCCCAAGGTTGACGCTGATCAGCGCGGCGAGATGGAAAAGCCCGTAGAGGCCGGCCTGCTGGGTCGCGCGACCGGTCACGTAGAGGATACCCACCGGCCCGGACAGCTCGCTGACCTGCACCGAGCCCCGGAAGAGGGCCGCCAGCGTCTCCGGGACGAGCAGCGCCGCCCCTACGGTCTTGCGCAGGCCCTCCAAGGGTCCGTGGTGCTTTCGCACCAGGCGCAGGTAGTCCATCCCCAGGGGCAGTCCCTCGTAGGCCGGGTCGTTGTAGATCGTCATGGGAAGGAGCGGACGCCCCTCCCGGCGCGCGTCCAGCCGCACGAATCGCCCCATCCGCGCCTCGAGGAGAGCCAGGAAGTCGAGGCTGTTGCGCACCGGTTGCCCGTCGATGGCGACCACGACGTCCCCCGGGCGCAATCCTGCCTGGGCGGCAGGCGACTGCGGCAGCACATACTGGACGACCACAGGTGCTTCATAATAAGCGATGCGCACGCCCAGAGGCCCTTCTCCGGCCGGAGGGTCCTTGCGCGCCAGCGCTCGGGTAACGATCCGCTGCCCCTCGCGCTCCAGGACCAAGGTCACCGTGTAGCCGCGGTGAAAGGTCGTCTCCAGGCGGATCCCCTCGTAGGAGGTGATCTCCCGGTCGTTCACGGCGACCAGGAGGTCTCCGGGCTGCACGCCGGCCCGCTCGGCCGGGGAGCCCGGTTCCACCCAGTAGACACCGACGGTACGGCTGGCGATCTCGTCGCGCCCGTAGATCGCCAGGCCGGTGAAAAGGAGGAAGGCCAGTACCAGATTCATCGCCGCGCCGGCCGAAAGGACGATGAAGCGCTGCCACGGTTTCTTTCCGGCGAGGCTTCCCTCGACCCAGGGGTCTTCCTCGCCGGCCATGCGCACAAAGCCGCCCACCAGCAGCCAGTTCAGGGTGTACTTGACGCCGTTTCGCTCCGCCAGAGTGAGCATGCGGGGGGGAAAACCGATGCCGAACTCTTCCACCCGCACCTTCATCCAGCGCGCGGCCAGGAAATGGCCCACCTCGTGGATCAACATGAGGACGGCCAGTACAGGAATTGCCACCAACCAGAACGGCCAGGTCACTTGATCCTCCTCAGAGGGGATATCGGAAAGGCTCCCCCCGGTCGCCCGGGCCGGAACGGAATGGCCTCGTGGCCA
>JBMFPK010000039.1:4174-13496 GCA_049969155.1 Chloroflexia bacterium
GCACGACGGGCCGTCAAACGCGCGCTTGACAGGATCCGGACCGCCCACTATACTGTACTGTGCTCTACTCTTTGGGGCGACCGGCCGAACCGCACAAGGATGCGATTCCGTGCGCCCGTTACGCATCGCGCTGTTGATCCTGCTGAACCTCGGCGGAGTTGTCGTCAGCAACGTGGGCTTCAAGTGGTCCGCTATGCACCGCGACTGGCGCGGCTTCCTGGCCGGGCAGATTGTGGGCAACTTGGCCGGCTTTGTCTCCGTGCTGGCGTTGACCTTCCTCATCCGCGAGCTGTCTCTTCGCTCCGCCTACGCGATCAGCGCCGGGATCGGTTTTCTCCTGGTAGAGGTGTTGGCGGCGGGGGCGATCTTCCACGAGCCGATCGGCGTTGGCCAGTGGCTGGGCACGCTGCTTGTCTTTGTGGGTGTGCTGATGATTACCCTCTGGCGTTGAGGAGCAGAAGATGCTCGGCCGACTGGGCCGCCAGGTCATCCGGTCCTTCGATGCGCTCCTTCGCCGGGCCTACGGCATCCGGGAGTTTGCCGATGACCCCGAGTGCATCCTGCGTCTGGGCCCCGGCCGTTGCCGCAAAACGATCCGCCTCTCGGACGGCACCGTCCTGAGGCCGGGCGATCCCCTGCTGGAGCTGCACCTTTGGAACGAGCACCTTCCTCCCATCCCCCCCGGCGGGCACACGATGGCCTGGGCGGCGCGTTTCCTCCACCTGATGCGCCGCTCGCTGGCCTTGCTGGCCGATCGGGTGCTGGGGGATTCCCTGTATGCGGACATCCGTGCGCTGCACGGCATCCTGCCCATCCCCAGCAGCGAGGTGCTTCCCCGCTGGGAACGCGGCCTGCGCCATCTGGGCTTCGAGGTAGTCCGTCCGCAAACGGGGCCCTGGCACCGGTTTGCGGCCTTCTGGGAAAACCTGTACACCTTGGCGATCATCTGGGCGTTCAACCCGCCCAGCCTGCGCCGCCGGCGCTTCGGAAGG
This sequence comes from Chloroflexia bacterium, assembly GCA_049969155.1. GTDB lineage: Bacteria > Chloroflexota > Chloroflexia > DTKN01 > DTKN01 > DAOTVY01. The sequence continues at coordinate 5,167 of JBMFPK010000039.1, forward strand.
ATGGTCCGCTGCCACGTATGGCTCACGCGCAAGACCCTTGCCGCTCTGGCCTCGAAGCCCGGGCGAGAACCGGAGGAAGCGAAGGCTTCTCCTTCTTCCTAACGGTTCCCGTCCCCGGACAGTTCCTCTTCTCCGACGATTACGAACTCGCGCGGCGCAGAGTTTCCCTGCGGCAGGCGTGACAGGAGCGGCTCGATCTCCCGACCGGCCTGCAGGATCACCACCGGAGGGTACGCCGGATACCGGGATTCCCAGGCCGGCCGCTGCGCCTCGCGCAGCCGCTGTGTCCGCTCCTTCCACCAGAGATAGAGCACGAGGAGCGTACCGGGCAACGCGGCCACGATCCCGCTCGCCACGCCGACCAGCACCGCAAGGCCGGCCTGTTCCAGGCGCAGTCCGACGATCAACCCCAGCGCAACCCCGAATCCGACGGCCGCCAACGCTACGAGCCGCTTCATTGCCACCCCCTAGCGGGACGCCACACGCCGTCCTGCAGCGCCTGCGAGCCGTCCGAGTGCCCCCTGAACGAGCGCGCGCAGACGGCCTACCCCACTTGCAGGAGCTTTCGAACCCTGCTGCTCTGCGGCAATCTCCTGCTGGAGCCCCTCGACGAGTGTCACGATCTCTGCCGCGGAAACGTAGGCCGCCTGGAACCGAACGACCTCCCCGCCGGCGATGAGGAGGAAATCGCCCCGTCCCATCAGCCGCTCGGCGCCGGTGCCACGCAGGCCGGTCGCCAGGGCGGCTTCCTGCGCGCTCACCACACGCCCCACAATCCGGCAGGGGAGGTTCGCCCGGAGCAGGCTGCCGAGGGCTTCCGCCGTGGGTTTCTGCGTACAGAGCAGCAGGTGGATTCCGGCTCCGCGGCCGCGCGCAGCCAGGCGCGTGAGGGGTTCCCCCACCTCCGGGTGCTCACAGAGCAGGTCCGCCACTTCGTCCACCGCCACGACCACGCGCGGCTCGCGCAGAGCGCGGGCCTCCCGCGAGGCCATCTCCTCGAGGAGCCAGCCGAGGCGCTCGGCAGCCCGCTGTCCCGAATCGAGCACGGGTCCCACCAGGTGCGGCAGGCCGGCGAACGGCGCGAATCCTTGCCCCTTCGGATCGATCAGCAGCAGGCGGAGAGCGTCCGGATGGTTCGCGAGGGCGAGCGAGACCAGGACCGTGCGTGCGAGGGCCGTCTTTCCCGACCCGGTAGTGCCCGCCACCAGGATGTGGCTGACGTCGGGGGAGGGAAGGCGCAGGAGAAGCGGGCTTCCCTCCGCGTCACGGCCCAGGAGCGCGGTATACGGCGGGAGGGGCGGCAGGTCCGCGAGGGTGCGCAGCAAGGAAAGGTACGCCGGCTGAGGCCTGGGCACCTCCAAAGAAAGGATCCCCTCACGGCGAACGATGCGTGCGGAGGCGACTTCGAGGGCGAGGGCGAGTTCCTCCTCCAGCGCCATCAGGCGTCGCAGCGGCAGGGTAGGGTCAACGGCCAGGTGAAAGCGCACCAAGCGGGGGGTGACGACGCCTCCGAGGACGCGTACCCGCAGACGGTGTGCTTCGCAGAGCTGTTCGATCCGTTCAGCCCGCTGTTCGAGCCAGGGGCGCAGCACGTGGGTGTCGGACATTCTGCACTCCGCGGGATCGGCGATGGTGACCCCGGCAAACCTATTATACCCGAACAAATGTTCTATGTCAAGCGGGCCGGAGCGCTTGCAACAGGGGCCACTTTGGGCTACAATGCCTTTGGGGCGTCTGGATCGTTCAGGAGGGCAAGATGACGCGGAGCTTGCGCGAGCTGCGAGGGAAACCTGTCCTCACGCTGGACCAAGGGGAGGAGATCGGGCGGGTGCGCGGCTTTCTTCTGGACCCGGGGGAAATGCGCATCGTTGCACTCGTGCTCGATCGCCGCGGCCCGAACCGGGAGCCGCTCGTCGTGGCTACAGCGAACCTGTACCAGGTGGGCGACGCGGCGATCACCGTGGAAAAGCGCGACAGCCTGATGCCGCTCTCCCGTGTCCCCCGTTTTCAAGAACTGGCGCGCAGCCAGAGCCCGATCCTGGGCAAGCCGGCCATCACAGAGGACGGCACGCGGCTCGGTCGGGTGCGGGACCTGGCGCTCGAGGTACCGAACCTTCGCGTCGGACTGCTGCTCGTGGGCGGTTTCCTGGGTAGGACCCGACGGATCCCGGCGGAGCAGGTGCGCACGATCGGGCCCGATGCGGTGGTCGTCCGCCTGGGCGGCGCGGAAGCGCCATCCCTTCCGCGGCCCGTGGCGGCCGCGGAGCCGTCGGTGCCGTCCGAGGTTCTGGTTCCCGGGAGCGGAAGCGAAACATCGGAGCCAGCACCCGCCGCACCGGAGCCAACCCCTCAGCCGCCCGCTGCGGAGAGCCCTGGCGCGGCCGATTGGGAACGCTGGGTGGAGCAGATCCCGGGGGCCGGTGGGAAAGCGGACTCGGTCTGATCGACCGGTGTGGCAAAAGGAAAGCGGCGCCCGAAACCCGGGCGCCGCTTGGCTGCGCTGACGATTAGCCCAACCGGACGACGTTGATCGCCTGGGGGCCCTTGGGGGTCTGCTCGACCTCGAACTCGACTTCCTCGCCCTCGTCGAGGGTGCGGTAGCCCGCCCCCTGGATGGCGGAGAAGTGAACGAAGACGTCCCCGCCCTCGTTCCGGGAGATGAACCCGTACCCCTTCGTGGCGTTGAACCACTTCACGTGACCGCGCTCGCGCATTGTACTACTTCCTCCTTACTGCGGGCGTTCGATGAACGCCCATTTGCTTTTTTCCGGTGCCGCCACACCGGTACTTGCGAGGTCGAGCAGGAGCCCTACAAATGAAGGCCGCGAAGGCTCCGGCGGTGATACCTTCGCGGCCGATTCTCGATCGTACCTGAGGTGACACACCTGCTACGCCTTGCATTTAAAGTATACCACAGAACCATGATTCTGTCAAATCGCACAATCCGCGAGAAAGGCCAGCACCTGCGCGGGGGTGTCCGGACGAGCGGCGTCGAACCACCGCTCTACGGGTAAGCGCCGGAACCAGGTGTACTGGTGCCGAATGAAGGCATGCGTGTCGTGCTTCAGGCGTTCGAGGGCTTCCTCCAGGGAGCATCGCCCTTCGAGGTAGGGACGGAACTGGATATACCCCAGACCGGACATCGCCGGGAGGTCCCAGCCGTAGCCGCGCGCGAGGAGCCCGCGCACCTCGTCCACCAGGCCCTGCCGCACCATCTCCTCTGCCCGGCGGTCCACACGGGCGTAAAGCGCCGGGCGCTCCATAGTCAGTCCCACCACCCGATAGCGGAAAGGTGGCGGCTCGCGCCCGCGCTGCTGGGAAAAGGGGATTCCGGTGGCCTCATAGACCTCCAGGGCGCGGATGATCCGGCGCAGGTTTCCGGGCAAGATCCGGGCAGCGCTCTCCGGGTCGATCTCCTGTAGGCGGCTGTAGAGTGCGGCAATCCCGTGGGCCTCCGCTTCCCGCTGCAAGCGCGCCCGTATTTCCGGGTGCGGGGGTACCCGGGGCACCTTCCAGCCCTCCAGCATCGCGGCCAGGTACTGGCCTGTTCCGCCCACGAGGAACGGGGTGCGGCCCCGGGCGGCGATTTCGCGAAGAGCGGCCGTCGCCCGCTCGCAGAAGTCCGCGAGGGTGAAGGGCTCGTCCGGCGCGACCACGTCCAGGAGATGGTGCGGCACGGCGGCACGCTGAGCCGGCATCGGCTTCGCGGTACCGATATCCATCCCCCGGTAAACCTGGCGCGAGTCCGCGGAGACGATCTCGCCGTCCAAGGCAAGCGCCAAAACCACGGCAAGCGGGGTCTTGCCGACGCCTGTGGGTCCCAGGAGCACAATGACCAGCACGTCCACCGTTTCCCCCCAACGATGTATGGCAGCGCTTTGGGATTATACCACAACGCGGATATGCTATAATGGAACTACCCCCAGCACCGATGGGGAAGCACCCCTGAGGACCTGCCTGGGCGAGGCGACGATGGCCATCCAGAGAACGCTGACCGTAATCGGCGGGGGGCTGGCGGGATGCGAGGCCGCCTGGCAGGCTGCCGAGCGGGGCATCCAGGTATACCTGTACGAGATGCGCCCGAGGGTGATGACGCCGATCCACAGGAGCCCCCGCCTTGCGGAACTCGTCTGCAGCAATTCCCTGGGTGCAAGGCAGATCGACCGTGCCCTCGGCCTGCTCAAGGAAGAGCTGCGCCGGCTGGGATCGCTGCTCATCGCCTGCGCAGAAGCAACCGCCCTTCCCGCCGGGAGCGCGCTCGCGGTCGACCGGGAGGCGTTTTCGGCACTCGTCACGGAACGGATCGAGGGCCACAAGCGGATTACCGTGGTCCGGGAGGAGGTGACCGATATCCCGGAAGGCCCGACGGTGATCGCGACCGGTCCGCTCACCTCGTCTGCCCTGGCAGCGGCGATCGCCCAGCTGACGGGGAAAGAAGTGCTCTACTTCTACGACGCCATGGCGCCGATCGTGAGCGCCGATTCGCTCGATTACAGGGTGGTCTTCCGTGCATCCCGTTACGGGGAGGGAGAGCCCGCATACCTGAACTGTCCGATGACGCGCGAGGAATACGAGTGTTTTGTGGATGCCCTGCTTGCGGCCGAACAGGCGCCCCTGCGCGACTTTGAGCGGGAGGATCCGCGTTTCTTCGAGGCCTGTCTGCCGGTAGAGGAGATCGCCCGCCGGGGACGCGAGGCGCTCGCCTACGGCCCGATGCGCCCCGTAGGCCTGGTGGACCCGCGAACCGGCCGACAGCCCTATGCGGTGGTACAGCTGCGCCAGGACGACCGCGCCGGAACGCTGTACAACTTGGTCGGTTTTCAGACGAACCTGCGCTGGTCGGAGCAGGAGCGGGTGTTCCGGATGATCCCGGGACTGGAACGGGCCGAGTTTGTGCGCTTTGGGCAAATGCACCGCAATACCTTCCTCCACAGTCCTTCCCTCCTTCGCCCGACGCTCCAGTACCGGGACCGGGACGACCTCTTCTTCGCTGGGCAGATCACGGGGAGCGAAGGATACGTGGGCTCGATCGGCACGGGGCTCCTCGCAGGCGTGAACGCCGCGCGCTGGATTCGCCTTGAGCCCCTTTGGATCCTGCCGCCTACCACGATGCTGGGCGCCATCGTCCGCTACCTCACGACCCCAGGCCATGGGGAATTTCAGCCGATGAAAGCGAACTTTGGGTTGCTCCCGCCCCTGGAGGAGGCCCCGCGTCGCAGGGAGGACCGCAACCGGGCCTACGCGGAGCGCGCGCTGCGCGACCTGGAGGCCTTCCTCAATCAGGAAGCGGCACGGCCGGGCAAGGAGCAAGACAATGTCCGGTGAGATCAGCTGTCGAGCACTGCGCCCGCTCTTCCGCTACCTGCGGGAACGAGGTCTGGATCTGCAGGAACTGATCGAAGGCTTCCACGGGAAGGATCGGGACCTGTTCTCCCCGGACGAATGGCTGAGCCAGGAAGAGTTCTGCGACCTTCTGGACCGTGCCGCTGCCCTCAGCGGGGATGACGAGATCGCCGCCTATGCGGGTGAGGCGGCCGGCCAGCCCTGTCCGTTCGGGCCGCTGAGTTCGCGGGATATGGTCGGCCTCGGACCGGAGGAGTTCTTCCGGGAGGTGGGGAGGGTACTGGGGCTCCTGCAGCGCGAGGGGGAGGTGCGGGTCCTCACCTGCCAGCCGGGCTCCGTGGTCATCGAGTGTGTGCCCCCGCCCGGAGGGTGGAGGAGCCGCCACCTGTGCGCCTACACCCGCCATTTCCTCGGAGCGGTCCCACGCTTGTGGCAGTTGCAGGAGATCCAGGTGCGCGAGCTGCGCTGTGCCGTGCCTTTGGGGATGGTGCGCCTTCCGAACGGCAATCGGTGCGTCCTGGGGCCGGAAGGCCGGCTCTGGGAAGTGTGCGAACAGGACGGCGCGGTGATGCGCAAGCTGCTGGGGCAGCTCCAGCCCAACGGGACGATCCAGATCGACGGGACCGTGTACGGAAGCGACCGCTGCACGTACGAGATCCGGTGGGCCGTGCCACGCCAGCAAAGGAGCCGCCTCCTCGCGTTCCTGGAGGAGCGGCTGGGGCGGAGCGCCCGGGAGGAGATCCGGCGCCAGGAGCAGACCATCCAGTCGTTGCGCCATCAGATCGAACACATGAAGCAGAGCATGGAGGCGCGTATTCTGGAGCGCGTGCATGAGCTGCGCGAAAAAGCGCGGCAGATGGCGCTCGTGGAGCAGGCCGGCCGGCGCTTCGCTTCGTTGACCGATCCGGAGATGCTTTTTCGGGAGGCAGTGCGCACCCTGCGGGAGGATTTCAGCTATCCGACCGCTGCCCTCTACCTGCTCGAGGGGGGACACTGGACCCTTCGAGCCCTGGCGACTCTGGACGAAACGGTGGTCCGCTTCGCTGCTCCCATCCCCGCACAGACGAACCTCTTCCAGGAGAGCAGCCAACCCATCCTAGGCAGCGATCTGGTCCGGGATGGCCATCCTCTAGGGCTGCCCCGACTCGGGCGGGGCTGCTCGTCCTTGAGCGCGCCGCTGATCGTCTCCGGGCAGCTGAGCGGCCTGCTCGAAGTGCAAAACCCCCTGCCGGATACCCTGGGCGAAGACGACGCCTCGGTGCTCCACATGGTGGCCATCCAGGTATCCGGGGCCCTGGAACGCAGCTGCCTCTACCGCGAGGAACGGCGGGCCCGGCAGCGGGCGGACGCGATGGCGGTGCTCGCACGGGTGTTGACGACTTCGCTGGAGCTGGACCAGCTGTTTACCCTGGCCCTGGACCAGATGCGTCGCGTGCTTCGGTACGATGCCGCGGCGATCCTGCTCCTGGAGGACGGGCGATTGCAGTGCCGCGTCGCGGAAGGTTTCCCGGCATCGGCCTGGCCGAAGCTGGTGGAACTGTTCGAGGCAGGAAAGGGCGCGCCCTTTGCCCGCATGCTGGGGGAGGGGATCCCAGTTCTGGCCAGCCCGCCGCACGGCTTGGCTACCTTTCCCGGTACGGAGGCGTTCCAGTCGTGGCTGGCTGTGCCGCTTTCCGCCCGCGGGACGCTCGTGGGGGCTATCTTATTGGCTTGCCAAGCCCATGCGGCGTATGGGACCGAGGAACTGCGGCTGGCCAGCGATATGGCCGGACAGGTAGCGACGGCGATCGACAACGCGAGGCTCTACGGGCGTGTCCGCCAGGAGCGCGCGCAGCTGGAGGCGGTTATCGAGGGGACCGCGGATGGGGTGATCATCCTGGACGAGCACCACCAGGTGCTTCGTCTGAACCGGTCCGCGGGGCAGATCCTCGGCTTGATGCCCGAAGCGGCAATGGGGCGACCCCTGGCCGAATGCGTGACCGTGCCGGCATTGCGGGATCTGCTGCAGAGCGAGCATGACGGCGGCCGTGCCGAGATCCCCCTCGCGGACGGTCGCACCTACTACGCGACCTTGACGCCGATCCCCGGTGTGGGGTCGGTGATCACTATGCAGGACATCACCTACCTGAAGGAACTGGACCGGATGAAGAGCGAGTTCGTGGCTACGGTTTCGCACGACCTGCGCACCCCCCTCCAGGCGATCCACGGGTATGCGGATATGCTGGAAATTGCCGGCCCCTTGAGCGAGGATCAGCGGCGTTTCGTGCAGGGGATCCTTCAGACGGCGGAGCGGATGACATCCCTGGTCGAGCAGCTGCTGGACCTCGCGCGGATCGAGGCCGGAGTGGGGATGGAGATGGCCCCTTGCCAGCTGGCTGCGGTGATCGCTGAGGCGGTGGACCAGCAGTATCAGGCGATCCACAGCAAGCCGGTGGCCGTGTACTGCGAGGTGCCAGACGACCTGCCGTTGGTCTGGGGGAACGGAACCCGGCTGGGTCAGGTCGTGGCGAACCTGTTGGACAACGCGATTAAGTATACGCCGCCGCACAGGGAAGTCTGGCTCCGGGTACGCGTGGAAGGGGATCGCCTGCGGATGGAAGTGGAAGACAGCGGCTCGGGGATTCCTCCGGCGGATCTGCCCCACATCTTTGAAAAGTTCTACTGCGCCCGCGCCGGCGGCCCGCCCGGCACCGGGCTGGGACTGGCGATCGCCCGGTCGATCGTGCAGGCGCACAAGGGGGAGATTTCCGCGGACAACCGCGAGGGGAAAGGGGCCATCTTCTCGGTTGTCCTTCCCATCTGGACGGGTGAGATGCCTGAGGACCCCTGACGGGTTCGGGAACGCCGGCGGGGCTAGGGGGGAACCCCCAGCCCCGCCATACGGTTTCCGCCTAGGATACAGGGGGGTCTACGTCCGGACCGGGCTTGTTTTCCCAGGAGGGGTCAAAGGTGCGCGTTTCCTCTCCCAGGATGTAGCGGACGGCCTG
>JBMFPK010000040.1:0-13419 GCA_049969155.1 Chloroflexia bacterium
CTCCGCACGATCGAGTACGCCTACGATCCCCGCCTTTGCTGGCTGGAGGACCGCTACTACCTCACCTGGTGCAACGGCTACCACGGTCCCACGATCGGCGTGGGGTACTCCTTCGATTTCGAGACGTTCTACCAACTGGAGAACGCCTTCCTGCCGTACAACCGCAACGGCGTCCTCTTCCCCCGCAGGATCCACGGCCGGTACGCCATGCTGAGCCGTCCGAGCGACATCGGCCACACCCCCTTCGGCGACATCTTTTACAGCGAAAGCCCTGACCTCTGCTTCTGGGGCCGCCACCGCTACGTGATGGGCCCCACGCGTGCGTGGAGCTGGCAGAGCACCAAAGTCGGGGCCGGTCCTACACCCATCGAAACGACCGCCGGGTGGCTCCTCTTTTACCACGGCGTGCTGACCTCCTGCAACGGCTTTGTATACAGCATGGGGGCAGCCCTGCTCGACCTGGACGAGCCGTGGCGCGTCCGCGCCCGGACGGCCCCTTACCTGCTCTCGCCGCAGGAGCTCTACGAATGCGTCGGGGACACGCCCAATGTGGTCTTTCCGTGCGCCGCGCTCTGCGACCCGCCCACGGGCCGCATCGCGATCTACTACGGGGCAGCCGATACGGTGACCTGCCTCGCCTACACCATGGTGGACGAGGTTGTTTCCTTCATCTTGGAGCACGCGTTGTGAGCGAAGGACTCCACAGGGCCTCTGGGCCCAGGAGGGGATGGACAGAGGCCGCAGGGGTCGGCAGCCGATTGCGGCCTCTGTCCGAGGAGCAGAATCCCGTCGGGCCGTGCCGTCCACACGCCCCTGCGGGCCTTGCTGAGCCGCTATTCTACGGCCAAACGGCCATCCCCGCAAGTCGCACAAGGCGGGACAGGGGGCGCACATACGGCCCGCGGCAGCACAAAAGGAGGTGCAAGGGGAGAAAATCTGCGGGCTAAACCGTTCGGGACGCCTGATCGAGGAGAAAAAGGAAATGCGTGTCAAGGCTCTGTTTGCCGTCGCGATGGCGAGCGTGCTGGCGCTGTTGCTCTCCTCCTGCGCTCCTACCCCGGTGACCGTCATCCAGACAGCGCCGCCCGAGAAGGTGACGGTCGTCTGGGTCCCCACCGTTCCCCCGCCGACCCCCGGTCCGGTGACCTACCCCCGGGAAGAGACCCTCTACACGAGCGGGAAGCAGTGGGGGCCGCCTACCTCCTGGAATCCCTTGCAGCCCGGATCCTACGCTATGGGGGTCATCGGCCTCTGCTACGAGACGCTCTTCCTCTACGACCCGCTGAAGAACGAGTACATCCCCTGGCTGGCAGAAAGCGGCCAGTGGGCGGGCAACAACGTCTATGAGGTGAAACTCCGCAAGGGCATCACGTGGACGGATGGCCAGCCCTTCACCTCCGCCGACGTCGTCTACACCTTCGAACTGGGCAAACTGGCCGGCGTCTACTACCAGCCGCTCTGGGACTGGCTGGAGAAGGTCGAGGCGGTCGACGACTACACGGTGCGCTTCACCTTCCGCGAGGTGCGGTATCAGGAGTGGGGCAACACCCTCTACTCCGTCGCCATGGTGCCCAAGCACCTGTGGGAAGGGCGTACGGAGGAAGAGATCGTCAACGGGCCCAACCTGCCTCCGGTGGGGACCGGCGCCTACCTCTACGAGACCCACTCCGAGGACCGCATGGTCTGGAAGCGGAACGACAACTGGTGGGCGACGAAACTGCTGAACCGCTCGGTCGCCCCTAAGTACATCGTGGATATCGTCAATCCCAGCAACAACGTGGCTCTCGGCCTCTTCCTGAAGGGCGAGATGGACCTGAGCAACAACTTCCTGCCGGGGATTGCCACCCTGGTGGAAGGCGGCTACGGGGTCCAGACCTGGTACGACGACCCGCCCTACATGCTCTCCGCAAACACGGCCTTCCTGTTTATGAACACCACCAAGAAGCCGATGGACGATCCGGCCTTCCGCAAGGCGATGGCCTTCGCGGTCGACGTGGATGAGATCGTGACCAAGGTATACGGGAACATCGTGCAGAAGGCCAACCCCACCGGTCTGCTGCCCACCTGGGAGCAGTATGTCGACCAGGAGGTGGTGGATGAACTGGGCTTCACCTACGACCCCGCGAAGGCCAGGGCGATCCTGGCGCAGGCCGGCTACAAGGACGTGAACGGAGACGGCTACGTGGAGGCCCCGGACGGCTCCCCGATCGCCCTGAAGATCATCGTTCCCTTCGGGTGGACGGACTGGATGGAGTCCATCCGAGTCATCGCCAACGGCGCCCAGGCCGTGGGGATCAACCTGCAACCGGACTTTCCCGACTTTGGCGGCTACTGGGACCAGCTCACCGGCGGCACCTTCGATATGGCGATCAACAACTTTGGCTCCAACATGAGCGATACGCCCTGGACCTTTTACTTCTGGCTCTTCCGCAACCCGATCGAAGCCAAGATGTCCAACGGGAACTTTGGCCGCTACAACAACCCCGAGGTCTTTGACCTGGTCGTGAAACTCGACCAGACGCCGATCGATCCCGCGGCCATGAAGGCGGTCATCTCCCAGATCCAGCGCATCCAGTTGACCGATATGCCGGCCGTCCCGCTCTGGTACAACGGCCTGTGGGCCCAGTGGAACTCGACCTACTGGACGAACTGGCCGTCCGCCGCGGAGGGCGCGCCCAAGTACCTCCCCTGCACTTGGAACGGTTACTGGAACATGACCGCCATCCTGATGCTCACGGAACTGAAGCCGGTACAGCGGTAGCCGGAAGGGTCGCCCTCCCGATGGGGAGCGATCCGGTCCGCCGGGGCGGGGCCGGCCCCTCATCGCCCGGGGCCGGCCCCGCCCCAAAAGGAGCAACTATGGGACGGTACCTGGGCCGGAAAACGCTCATCTACATCCTTACTTTCTTCCTGGCGGTGTCCATCGACTGGCTGATCCCGCGCTTCATGCCGGGCAACCCCGTGGAGACGATGCTCTCCCGCTTCGCACTGCGCGCCGACGCCACCGAGGTGCTGCGCTCCTACTACATCCGGGCCTTCCAGCTGGACTTGCCCCTTTGGAGACAGTACCTGAACTTCTGGCAGGCCCTTTTCCGCAGAGACCTCGGGGTCAGCACCTGGCTCTTCCCCCAGCCGGTCCTGGGGATCATCCGCAGAGCGGTCCCTTACGATCTCTTTCTACTGCTCCCGGCCATCCTCCTGAGCTGGTTTGCCGGAAACCGGGTCGGAGCGGTCGCGGCACGTGTCCGCTGGCTCGACAATACGATCCTCCCCCTGGGCTACATCCTGACCGCTACCCCCTATATGTGGCTGGCCCTAGTGCTCGCCTGGGCGCTGGGCAACGAGGCCGGCCTCTTTCCGATCGCCGGAGCCTACAGCTTCGCCATGCGTCCCCACCTCTCTTGGGTCTTTATCCAGGACGTCCTCTGGCACTGGTTCCTGCCCTTTACTTCACTTTTCATGGTGATGTTCGGCGGCTGGGCCATCGGGATGCGGAACATGATCATCTACGAACTCGAGTCTGAGTACTCCCGCTACCTGGAATCGCTGGGCACCCCCCGGAGCCTGATCCGGAAATACGCCTTTCGCAACGCGATGCTCCCCCAGATCACCGGCCTGGCCCTGCAACTGGGGGGCATCGTCGCCGGCGCCCTGGCCACGGAGATCGTCTTCGCCTACCCCGGCATCGGATACCTGATCCTCCAGGCGGTCCAGAACCAGGACTACTTCCTGATCCAGGGCTGCTTCCTCTTCATCATCATCGGCGTGCTGATGGCCAATTTCCTGATCGATCTCGTGTACGTTACGGTGGACCCCCGGACACGCCTGGGAATGACGGGGGAATAGCGATGACGGTGGAACAAACGCGCAAGGTACGTAGCGAGTTCCTCTACTTTGCCCTTCGCAACCGCAAACTTCGGATCGGCCTGGCCGTCCTCCTCTTCTTCGTGATCCTCGCGATCGTCGGCCCCTACCTGACCTCCAACGACCCCCTCGCCTACGTCGGCCCTCCGGCCCATCCCCCCTCGAAAGCGTTCTGGTTCGGCACCACGACCTTCGGCCAGGACGTCTACAGCCAGTTCGCCTACGGCCTGCGTTCCACCTTCGTCGTGGGGCTGATCGGCGGGGGAATCGGCACTCTGATCGGCGTGCTGATCGGGCTCCTTGCAGGCTACCGCGGTGGCGTCGTGGATGAGGTCCTGAACATGTTCACCAACATCGTCCTGATCCTCCCAACGCTGGCCGTCCTGATCATCATCGCCGCTTATCTTACGGTGCGTGGCATCCTCACGGAGAGCCTCTTCATCGGACTGACCGCCTGGCCTTGGGCCGCCCGCGCCATCCGCGCCCAGACCTTTTCCCTGCGGGTACGGGAGTTTGTGGACCTGGCCCGCATGAGCGGCCGCAGTTCGCTGCGCATCGTGCTTACGGAAATCGCCCCGAACATGATGTCCTACCTTCTGCTCGTCTTTATCCTGCAATTCGGCGGCGCCATCCTGAACGCGGCCACCCTGGACTTTGTCGGGCTCGGCCCGACCCAGGGGATGTCCCTGGGACTGATGATCAACAACGCCGTGCTCTGGGCTGCCCTGCAGCTCGGGATGTGGTGGTGGCTGATCCCACCCGGCGCGGCGATCACCGCCATCGTGGGGGCACTTTATGTGATGAACGTCGGCCTGGATGAAGTCTTTAACCCCAAGCTGCGGGAGATGTGAACGGATGAGCCTTCAGGTGGAAAACCTCCGCGTTTACTACCGAACGCTGAAGGGCTACGTGCGCGCCCTGGAGGGGGCCTCTTTCTCTGTGGCCGACGGCGAGATCATGGGCCTGGCCGGCGAGTCGGGCTGCGGCAAGACCACCCTGGGCCACAGCCTGATCTACCTGCGTCCGCCGATGAAGTTCGTCGAAGGACGCGTGCTCCTCGACGGGCACGAGGTCCCGGTCTGGGACATGGAGCGGATGCAGGACCTTCGCTTCCGCAAGATCTCGATCATCCCGCAGTACGCGATGAACGCGCTCAACCCCACGCGGAAGATCGGCCGCATGATCGCGGAACTGCTGAGCGCGCGCGGAATGGGCTACCGGGAAATCCTGCCGGAACTGAAGCGCCGGCTGGAGCTCGTGCAGCTTCCGCCTAAGGTGCTCGGGATGTACCCGATCGAACTGTCCGGCGGGATGAAGCAGCGGACGGTCATGGTCCTTTCCACCCTGCTGAACCCTTCGCTCCTCATCGCCGACGAGATCACCTCAGCGCTGGACGTCTCCACCCAGAAGGCCGTCTGCGAGATGCTCGTCGAGTTCCGGGATCGGGGCTTTGTCCGGAGCACCATCATGATCACGCACGACATCTCCATCCTCTACCAGATCGCGGACACGATCCTGGTGATGTATGCGGGACAACTGGCGGAAAAAGCGCCCACTGCGGCCATCTTTCAGAACCCCCGCCATCCCTACACGCGCTTGCTGATCGCTTCCCTTCCCAAGGTCGGCGTCCGACACGATGAGACGCGCCTGCACGGGATCCCAGGCGCCCCTCCACAGCTCCTGGATCCCCCACCCGGGTGCCGCTTCCGAGAACGCTGCCCCGTCGCCCTCGACCGCTGCACGGAGGCTCCGCCCTTCCTGGAGATCGCGCCCGGCCACTTCGTCGCCTGCTGGAGAGAGGGCCCGTCATGCTGAGCGTGGAGCACGTCACCAAGGTCTATCGGATCGGGGGTTTCGGCCTCCGCAAGCTGACCGCCGTGCGGGACGTGACTTTCGACATCGGCCCTGGAGAGATCGTTTCCCTGATCGGCGAAAGCGGAAGCGGCAAGAGCACCATCGGCAAACTGATCCTGCGCCTGACGCCGATCACCTCCGGGACCATCCGCTTCGAGGGAACAGACATCTCCACCCTTCGGGGCCAGGCCCTCAAAGCGTACTACCGCCGCGTTCAGGGCGTCTTCCAGGACCCCTTCGCATCCTACAACCCCATCTTCAAGGCCGACCGCATCTTCTCGATGGTCCGGGAAGAGTTCTTCCCGGGCTTGGACAGCCGCGCGTGGACCGAGAAGGTGGAAGGGGCGCTGCGGGCCGTCGGCCTGAACCCTCCCGATGTCCTGGGCAAGTTCCCCCATCAACTCAGCGGCGGACAGCTCCAGCGCTTTCTGATCGCCCGCGCGCTCTTGCTGGACATCCGCCTGCTCATCGCCGACGAGATCATCAGCATGCTGGACGCCTCCACGCGCATCGACGTGCTCAACCTTCTGGCCGACATCAAGTCCCGTGGCCTTTCCATCCTCTTCATCACCCACGACCTGTCGCTCGGTTACTACATCAGCGAACGGGCGATCATCCTCTACAACGGCACGGTGGTCGAGATGGGGCCCGCGCAGAAGGTCTACGAATCCCCCCGCCACCCGTACACCCGGATGCTGATGGACTCGGTGCCCCGGCTGGACCGGAAATGGGAGCGGACGCGCACGGAGCTGCAACGCCAGCTGGCGGAGGAGGACGAAGGCTGCATCTACTACCGCCGATGTCCTCGTGGGAGAGGGGAATGCGCCCGTTTTGCTCCGCAACTCGTGCCGGTAGATGACGACCACTGGGTCGCGTGCTTTTCGGCCCAACGATAGCGCCCCTATGCATGGCAGGAGGCACGGTGCGTTACGGTTTCTTTGACGATTCCCGCCGCGAGTACGTCATCACCCGGCCGGATACCCCGCTTCCGTGGCTCAACTACCTGGGGTGCGAGGCGTACTTTGCCTTGATCACCCACACCGCCGGCGGCTACTCCTTCTACCGCGACGCCCGCCAGCGCCGCCTCACACGCTACCGCTACAACAACGTCCCGCTCGATTGCGGCGGCCGCTACATCTACCTCCGGGACAACCGCACGGCTGAGTTCTGGTCCCCGACCTGGCAGCCCACCCGAAACGCCCTGCAGGACTATTTCTGCCGTCACGGGCTGGGGTACACGATCATCGGCTCCCGCTACCAGGGGATCGCAGCCCAGGTCCTCTACTTCGTGCCGCTCGGGGAGAACCTGGAGGTGTGGCAGCTCTCCCTGACCAACGAGCGGCAGGTTCCGGTGGACCTTTCGGTCTTTTCCTGCGTCGAGTTCTGCCTGTGGGATGCGCTCGACGACGCCACGAACTTCCAGCGCAACCTTTCCACGGGCGAGGTGGAGGTGGAAGGCAGCGTCATCTACCACAAGACGGAGTACCGGGAACGGCGCAACCATTTTGCCTTCTTCGCCTGCTCCGAAAGCTTGGCCGGCTTTGACACCCAGCGCGAGCTCTTCCTGGGACCCTACCGCGGCTGGGACCGGCCGGCCGCCGTCGAGCAGGGCCGCTCTTTCAACTCCATCGCCCACGGCTGGGCCCCTATGGGCTCCCACCATCTGACCCTGACCCTCCTGCCCGGCGAAACTCGCCAGATCGCTTTCCTCCTGGGCTACCATGAGAACCCGCCGGAGGAAAAGTTCGACCCTCCCGACTCCCAGCGCATCGACAAGCGCACCGTCCTGCCGATCATCGAACGCTACCGGAAGCCCGAGCGGATCGCCGGGGCCTTCGAAGCCCTCCGGGCCTACTGGGAACGGCTCCTTTCCACCTTCCAGGTGCACACCGGCGACGTGCACACGGACCGCATGCTCAACATCTGGAACCCCTACCAGGTCATGGTCACCTTCAACCTGTCCCGCTCGGCTTCGCTCTTCGAATCGGGCATCTCCCGGGGGATCGGTTTCCGCGACTCCAACCAGGATCTCCTGGGCTTTGTGTCGCTTGTGCCGGAGCGCGCGCGGGAGCGCCTGCTGGACCTGGCGGCGACGCAGATGGAAAACGGCGGCGCCTACCACCAGTACCAGCCGCTCACCAAACGCGGCAACCATGAGATCGGCAGCAACTTTAACGACGACCCGCTCTGGCTCGTGCTGAGCACGGCTGCCTACTTGAAGGAGACAGGCGACCGCAGCATCCTCGAAGAGCGGGTCCCCTACGACAACCGGGCGGAACTCGCAACACCCCTCTACGAGCACCTCCAGCGGGCCCTGCGCTACATCCTCGAGCGGCTCGGGCTTCACGGGCTCCCCCTCATCGGCCGAGCGGACTGGAACGATTGCCTGAACCTGAACTGCTTCTCGGATACCCCTGGGGCATCGTTCCAGACGACGACGAACAAGGATGGCCGGGTGGCAGAGTCGGTCCTGATCGCGCTCCTCTTCATCCTCGCCGCGCGCGAGATGGCCGCCATCGCCCGATGGTACGGCCGGGAGGAAGACGCGCAGTACTACCTTGTGGAAGCCGAACGGATGGAGGCCGCCGTGTACAACCACGGTTGGGACGGGGAGTGGTTCCGGAGGGCCTACGACGACTTTGGCCGGCCGGTCGGTTCCCGGGAGTGCACCGAGGGCCAGATCTTTATCGAGCCCCAGGGTTTCGCCGTCCTGGCCGGCGTGGGCCTCGACGACGGCCGCGCGGAAAGTGCCCTGCGCCCCGTGCGGGAGCGCCTGGCGACCCCCCACGGCATCCTGCTCCACCAGCCGGCCTACTCGCGCTACTACCTCCACCTGGGCGAGATCTCCTCTTACCCTCCGGGCTACAAAGAGAACGCGGGCATCTTTTGCCACACGAACCCCTGGATCGTCATCGCCGAGGCCCGCCTGGGCCACGGGAACCAGGCCTACGACTACTACCTCCGCATTAACCCCTCGGCGCGGGAAGCGATCAGCGAGATCCACCGCTGCGAGCCGTACGTGTACGCCCAGATGATCGCTGGCCGCGATGCCCCGAACCACGGCGAGGCCAAGAACTCCTGGCTCACCGGCACCGCCGCCTGGAGCTATGTGGCGATCACGCAGTGGATCCTGGGCATCCGGCCCACCTTCGGCGGACTCGAAATCGAACCGGTGATGCCATCCCACTGGCCCGGCTTCGAGGCCCGGCGGCGCTTCCGCGGCACTCTGTACCACATCTCCGTGCGCCGCGCAGGGCCCGGCAACGCCGTCTCTTTGGAGGTCGACGGCCGGCCCGTGGCCGGGACGACTGTCCCTCTTCCCCCGCCCGGAACCCGAGAGGTTTTCGTCCGGGCGACCGTTCGTTGAGCAGGAGGAAGCATCGTTGAAAGCCCGATCGCTGGCCAGCGGATTGTCCCTGCTCGCCGTGATGCGCGCGTGCCAGCTGCCTCCTTCCAGCGGTGTACGCTGCGCACCTTCTCCAGGGAAAGCGCCCTACCGGAATCCCCACCTGCCCGTCCCCGAGCGGGTGGAGGACCTCTTGGCCCGTATGACCCTTGAGGAAAAGATCGGCCAGATGACCCTCGTGGAAAAGGGCAGCATCCGTCCGGAGGAGATCGGCGTCCGTTGCATCGGGGCGCTGCTCAGCGGCGGGGGCTCCGCCCCTCCCGTGAACTCCCCCGAGGCCTGGGCCAATATGGTCAACGGGTTTCAGGAGTATGCGCTGCATTCCCGCCTGGGGATCCCTCTCCTCTACGGCGTGGACGCCGTGCACGGCCACGGGAACGTGTACGGCGCCACGATCTTTCCCCACAACATCGGGCTGGGAGCCACAAGGGACCCCGAGCTCGTCGAGCGGATCGCCCGGGCCACGGCGGAGGAGATGGCCGCTACGGGGACCTACTGGAACTATGCCCCGGTGGTCGCCGTCCCCCAGGACATCCGCTGGGGCCGCACCTACGAGGGCTTTGGGGAGCAGACCGACCTGGTCTGCGCCCTGGGCAGCGCCTACGTCCGCGGGCTGCACGACGGAGGCCGGGCGCACCTACCCGGGACGGCCATCGCCGTGTTGGCCACGCCGAAACACTTCGTGGGAGATGGCGGCACCGCCTGGGACAGCTCGCATACCTTCAACATCCGGCCCTATCGGATCGACCAGGGGGACACCCGCGTCGACGAGGCCACGCTCCGGGCCGTCCACTTGCCCCCCTACGTGGCCGCACTCGAAGCAGGCGCAAGGTGCATCATGGTCTCCCTCAGCAGCTGGCAGGGCACAAAGATGCACGCCCACCGCTACCTCCTGACGGATGTGCTCAAGCGCGAACTGGGCTTCCAAGGCTTTCTTGTCTCGGACTGGGAGGGGGTCCAGCCGATCTCCCAAGACTATGACACTGCCGTGGTCACCGCGATCAACGCCGGGATCGACATGGTCATGGTGCCCTGCGATTACCCCACCTTCATCGGAACCCTGAAGCGGGCAGTGGAGCGGGGCGATGTGCCGCTGGCGCGCATCGACGACGCGGTGCGACGCATCCTCACGGCCAAGTTCCTGATGGGGCTCTTCGAGCGTCCCTACGCCGAGACCTCCCTGCTCCCAGCCGTCGGCTCCGCCGAGCACCGGGAACTGGCCCGTGAAGCCGTTCGCAAGTCGCTCGTGCTCCTGAAGAACGACGGCGTATTGCCCCTCGCTCGCAACACCCCCCGCATCTTCATCGCCGGACCCGGAGCCGACGACATCGGCATGCAGTGCGGCGGGTGGACGATCGAATGGCAGGGGAAAAGCGGAAACATTACCCCGGGGACGACCCTCCTGCAGGCCATCCGACAGGCTGCCCCCGGCTCGGCGGTCCACCACGATCGCTGGGGGCGTTTCGATGGGGTCGTCGACGACGCCGGCCGCCCGTCCATCGCCGACGTGGGAATCGGGGTCGTGGGGGAAATGCCCTACGCCGAAGGCTTGGGGGACCGGGAAGACCTTTCGCTTTCCCCGGAGGATCTGGCCGTACTCGGGCGGCTGCGGCAGCGTTGCCGCAAGATGCTCGTGATCCTCCTTTCCGGCCGGCCGGTTCTTCTGACCGATGCCATAGCGCAGTGGGACGCCTTCGTCGCGGCGTGGCTACCGGGAAGCGAGGGGCAGGGCGTCGCGGACGTCCTCTTCGGCGATTTCCCCTTCCACGGCCAGCTCCCCTATGCCTGGCCCCGTAACCTGGAGCAGGTCCCGCGTACTGCTGGGCATGGGACACCGCTGTTTCCTTTCGGCTACGGACTGAGGTAGAGATGTCGCCCGATTTCCACGGGCTGCCGACCCGCGTCCTGGACAATGGGCTGATCCGTCTGGAGTACCTGGCGACGGCCGGTCCGCGGCTGGTGCGCCTCTTCCTTGAGAACTCGCAAGAGAACCTCCTGGCCGAAGTGCCCGATCTGGGCTGGGACACCCCCTTCGGGCGCTATCGCCTCTACGGCGGGCATCGCCTGTGGCATGCGCCCGAGGCTCTTCCCCGCTCCTGTATCCCCGACAACGACGGCCTCGAGATCGAGGAGCTTCCCGACGGCGTGCGCCTCTGGCGGCCTGCCGAGCCGGCTACGGGGATCTGGAAGTGCCTGGAGGTGCGGCTGGACCCCGGGCAGATGGCACTGACCCTGCACCACGAGCTCTGCAACGACGGCCTCTGGCCGGTCGAGCTGGCGCCAGGCAGTTGGTAGGCGGGAGTTTACACGACTGTTGGCCTGCACCACGAGCTCTGCAACGACGGCCTCTGGCCGGTCGAGCTGGCGCCCTGGGCAATCACGCAGATGCCCTTGGACGGCGCAGCCATCTTGCCGCAGACGCAGGAACCGCGGGAAGGGAAGACACTGTTGCCCAACCGGAACCTGGTCCTCTGGCCCTACACCCGCTGGGAAGACCCGCGCCTGCGGCTCTTCGACGACCTGTTGTGGATCGAAGCCCGACCGGGGTCCCCGCCCCTCAAGATCGGCTATCTCAACGGACGGGGATGGGCCGCCTACTTCCGACGCGGGGTGCTCCTCTGCAAGCACTTTGCGCCCCCGACTTTCCAGCCATACCCCGACTGGAACTGCAACGTGGAGGTCTATCTCGATGGCTCGTTCGTCGAACTGGAGACACTGGGGCCGCTCCGCCGGCTGGAACCCGGCCAATCCGTCCGGCATACGGAGCGGTGGGAATTCTACCTCGCACCGGAGGTTTTCCCTGGCCCCGGAGCGGTCCGCAGGTGGATCGCGTCGCTGCCCCTGCCGCGAGCCGCCAGCACCTTCTTGACATTTTCCCCGCTTGCCCCTATCATAAGGGCATCGTCCAGCGGAGGTGCCGCCATGGATACCGTTCCCATCGAAATCCCTGCCCCTCTTCATCAGCAGCTGGTGCGTCTGGCCAACCAGCAGGGACGGCCTGTGGAGGAGATGGTACGGGAGTTCCTCGCCGCCGGCCTGTGCCGGCACCAGTCCTGGATCCCCCGACAGGACCTCCTGGCCGAGTGCTACCGCGTCATGCAGGACGACAATCGGGCAGAGGGGGAAGGGTTTCTCCTCCTGCAGGATGAGGCGATGGGATAGCAGAGGATCGCTTCATGGAGTTCCGGCGAGGCGACGTGGTGCTGATCGCCTTTCCCTACATCCAGGACTTTGCCCGGAGCAAGGTCCGGCCGGCCGTCGTCATCCAAAACGACGTGGGCAACACCTACAGCGATAACCTGATCCTGGCCTCCATCTCTTCCCAGGTGCCCGAGCAGGAGTTCCCCGTCCACTACCGCGTGTATGCGGGCACCAAGATCGCCAAGGAGGCCGGCCTGACCATGGACTGCGTGGTCAAGGCGGAGACGATCATCACCGTCCCGAAAAGCCGGGTCATCGAAAAATTGGGACGCTTCCCCCCAGAAGCCATGGCCGAGATCGACCGCTGCCTGCGTATCAGCCTGGCCCTGGATTAGCGTCCTCCCTCCGCAGGGCCTCGAGGATCCAACGGGACCAGCTCTCCATCCCTTCCGCGCGCGCCCATACCTCTCCCAGCGGGCGAAAACCGCCCTGCACCTTGCTCCGCTCCTGCAGGGTGCTCTTCCCGGAAGCCACCCGCACCCGGTAGACGAAGCCGAAATGCCGCCGGCCGACGGGGTCCGTATCGTCGTTCAGCACGCCCCACAGTTCGGGCAAAGGCATGTCCAGGCACACCTCCTCCGCCAGTTCGCGCAGGAGCGCCCGTTCGAGCATCTCCGCCCCGATCTGTTCCCCGTCCTCCGGGTTCACGTGTCCCCCCAAGCCGATCGACCAGCACCCCCGCAGGCCGGCCTCCCTCCCCGCGCGCCCGCGGCGAAAGAGAAAGAGCTGCTCACCGGCCCAGACGACCCCGTACGGAACGATCTGTTTCCACGCCTCGTCGTGCTCGACCCGATCGCGCGGAGCGAAGCGCCCGCTGGCCGCCACACGCGCGAGAAAGGCGAGCACCAGGTCGCGGTCGGAGGAAAAACCGTACAGCAGCATCCCCCCGAAGAGCAGCGTCCGGGGAACCACCAGAATCGCTTCCATCGCAGGGTCTAGCCCAGCGGCCGGATCTCCAGGCTGATGTCGAGCGCCCGGGCGGAATGGGTGATCGCCCCGCAGGAGATCAGATCCACGCCCGTCTCAGCGACGGCACGGACCGTCTCCAAGGTGATGCCGCCGGAGGCCTCCAGCAGTGCCCGGCCGGCCACCAG
>JBMFPK010000041.1:0-13390 GCA_049969155.1 Chloroflexia bacterium
GGGGGTCGGTGTCCCGTTCGCGCTGCTGCCCCGCGCCAGGCGGGAACCCAGGAAGGCCAGCGGGACGAGCGCGACCACGATCAGCGCGGTCAGTACCAGCAGGATCGGATCTCTCCACAGCGTTCGGCGGTTGTTGGGGGCACGGGACATCGCTCAACGTCCTCCTGTTCGGTTCTTGGGGGGTTCCCGCCCGGTCAGGCGCAGGATCTGTTCCCAGGCGGTTTCGGCCCGGCGCACGAGATCCGGGGAGGCCGGGTGGGGGTCGTAACGCGCGTACACGTAGGCCTCGGTCAGTGCGGCCTGATGCGGAGCCGTTTGCGGCATTGCCTGCCGCAGGTCGTGCAGGTACTCGTGGGGAGTCTGGCCGGCCCGGCGCTCGACCCCCTGTTCCAGCGCGAGCAGCAGGAGCCGGATGTAGAGCCGGCGGATGGCGACCGTCGTGGGCGGGCCCTGCAGGCGGTCGAGCAGGGCTCGGAGGTCCGCCCGCTGGACGGGCCGGCGGAGGCGCCGCAGCCAATCCTGCAGGTTGTGGCCGACCTCGTCCCAGACCCACAGCGATTCCCGCTCCTCGTTCTCCTCGTCCTCGAAGCGGGAGTGCGAGAGCAGCAGCCAGATCCAGTACGCGACTCCGGCGACCAGGAGCGCCAGGACGACGCCGGTCACCACATAGCCCCAGCGGGGGTCGATCCGGATCCAGGGCTCGGTTGGTTGAGGGCCGCCCATCGGAGATGGAGGAACTTCTACGGGGCTTTCCGGCGTCACGGCGGCTGGGTGTGACCGGGGGATCAGCCCAGTCACAAGCTGTCCGAGCGCGTACACGGCGACGATGAGCGGGGTGAGCAACCAGAGCACATCCGCGACGAGGTGTTCCCAACCGTTCTGCAGGAACTCCCCCAGCTGAGGGGAGAAGAGCGAAGTGATTAGGATGCCGATGGCGAGGATCCCGGCCACCGTCGGGAGCAGCACGAGGAACCACCGCGTTCCCGGCGACTCGCCGGAACCCGCACGTCCGCGCCGCAGCTGCGCCACGGCGACGGCGAGCAGGCCGAAAAAGAAAAAGGCCGAAATGGCCCGCACGAGCGAAGGGCCTGCGCTCTCGATGTCGAGGAGAAAGAGGGAGCCGATCAGGATGAAGAACGCGGAGACGACCAGTCCGATGCGGAAGGAGCGTGCCGGGGTCTCGATCTCCAGGCGCTGGAGCACCATTCCCCGCCAGAGCAGCAGCAGTGCGGCCACTAAGCCAATGCCGTTGCGCAGGAACAGGGGGTGGTCGATGTTCGCGAGCGACCGGGCCCACCCGAGCCAGCTTTCGCCGTCGAGGAGGCCGTAGTGGCCCGTCGCGCCCCCCTTGGCGGTCCAGAGCGCGGCGAACAAGGCCAGCGCGATGAGCACGGCGCGGGAAACCTTGCCCCGGAGCCCGAGCCACTCCTGGACAGCGCCCAGAAAGAGGCCTCCGAGGAGCAGCCCCAGGACGGCAGAGGTGCTCAGCACCGGCTCCGAGAGATCCGGCACCGGTCGCACCGCGAGCACGTAGAGCAGGATGTATACCCAGGAGCCTTCCATGACCGCTGTGCTGAGCACCATCAGAAGCCGGGTCCAATCCAGGCGCATCTTTCACCTCAACGCCGGCGTGCGTTCCACGATGCGGGTGGACCGGGCTGCCGGCCGGGCGTAGGTTGCCGGAAGCCACAGGCGGTAGACCTGGATGCCGGGAATCGCGGGGGGACTGTCCCCCAGGTAGATCAGCGCGATCCGCCGCCCCCGGTCACGTAGGCGCAGGAGCATAGGGAGCAGTCCCTCCTGCGCCAGGCTGCTGATCACGACGAGGGTTGTCCCAAGGGGGAGGCGGGGCAAGACAGTCGGGAGGAAGCGGACCATCCGGCAAGTCGAGAAGGGCACCAGTTTCGCCAGTTCCTCGAGGATGGTCTGCAGCTGCTGGGGGTTGCGGCTCGGGGCGATGCGGATGGTCTGGTCCGATTCGGCGGCCACGCCGTTCACGTAGAGCCCCACGGCATAGTGCGCGTCGAGCGCGGCCTTCACCACCGAAGCGGCCGCAGAGATCCCCAGTTCTGTGATCTCGGTCTTGAGCCCTTCCCAGTAGTGGGCGAACGTATCCAGATCGAGAAAGATCGCCATCTGCAGGGTGGCCACCGGTTCGAACTGCTTGACCTGGAGTTGTTGACGCCGGGCGGTGGCCGGCCAGTGGATGTGCCGGAAGGGGTCCCCCGGCTGGTACTCGCGCACCCCCACTGTGCGCACCGGGTCGGTGAAGAGCTGGCGCGGCGCGCGCGTCTCTCCCAGGAGGTAGCGGGCGGGGATCCCCAGTTCGTCCAGCGGCACGACTTTGGGATAGACGAGGAGATGGTCTTTCCTTTCGGGGGCACTTGTGCGCTCGAAGAAGCCGAACACATCTCCGGCGTGAAGGGAGACGGGCCCGAAGGCATACAGGCCGCGCGCCTGGCAGCGCAGTCGGTACCGCCAGCGTACCTGCTGGTACCAGCGCACAGTTGTGCCCCGGGAGAGGACGCGGACCCCGGGTGTGGCCGAGGGATGGAGCCGGCCGCGCAGCAGTTCCACATTTTCGGGAAAGCGATCTTCCCATCGCACCCAGGCGAGGGGCAGGATCTTACGGTTCGTCAGCGAGATGACCATTTCGCACTCGTCGCCCGGGAAGAGTTTCGTCTGGGAGAAACGCCGTTCGAAGGTCACGCCTTCCAAAGCGTAGCGGTTCCAGACCCAGGCGATGGCGATGGTCAGGATGAGCAGCAGCCCGAGGGCTACGAGCACGTGGGAGCGGATGAGGAAGCCGACGAGCAGGACGATCAGGATCAGGTCAAGCCATGCAGGCGAAAACATCGCAGCCAAACCGCCCGGGCCTCAGCCCTCCACCGGTACCGGCACAGATTCCAGGATCTCGGCCAGGACATCCCGAGCCGTCCGGCCGCGTAGCCGCACCTCGGGGTCGAGGATCAACCGGTGCGTGAGCACGTACGGGGCGATCGCCTTCACGTCGTCCGGGATGACAAACGAGCGGCCGGCGATCGCCGCGCGGGCCTGTGCCGTGCGGTACAGGAACAGGGTACCCCGCGGGCTGGCTCCCAGCTCGATCGCCTGGTGCTCGCGGGTTGCGCGCACCAGGCGAGCGACGTAGTGGCGGACAGAATCCTCTACCCGTACCTCGCGCACGGCGCGCTGGGCCTGGAGGATCTCCTCCGTCTGGGTCACGGGTTGAAGCGTCTGCAGGGGATCCTCCCGCTCGTAACGGAGCAACATCGCCTCCTCTTCCTCCAGGGAAGGATAGCCGATCTCGATTTTGAGCAGGAAGCGGTCCAGCTGGGCCTCCGGCAGCGGGAAGGTCCCTTCGAGCTCGATCGGGTTCTGCGTCGCCAGGACGAGGAAGGGGCGTGGGAGGGGCATCGTCTCGCCGTCGATGGTAACCGTTCGCTCCTGCATGGCCTCGAGCAGCGCCGACTGGGTGCGCGGCGTGGCCCGGTTGATCTCATCCCCCAGGATGATCTGGCCGAAGATGGGACCTGGGCGGAATTCGAAGGCATTCGCCTTCTGGTTATAGTAGTTGATGCCGGTCACATCGGAAGGGAGGAGGTCTGGGGTGAACTGGATGCGGCGGAAGGTACAGCCCAGCGAACGCGCCACGGCACGGGCCAATGTCGTCTTGCCCACGCCCGGGACGTCCTCGATCAACACGTGGCCTTCGCACAGCAGGGCCACCAGCACGAGGTCGATGACGGTTTCCTTGCCGACGATGACGCGGGCGACATTCGCACGGATGCGCTGCGCAAGATCCTGGACGTTTTCCAAAATGGTTTCTCCTTGCAGGGCTACCAGCGTTCCAGCTGCATAGGCATAATCACGTGCACCTGGTCGGTGCGCCCCACCGGTTTAAAGACCCCTGGTCGGTCGGGTCCTTGAAACTCCAGGGCGACTTCCGGGGTATTGAGGGCCGCGAGCGCCTCCTGGAGGTAGCGGGCGTTGAAGGCGATGCGCGTCCCCTCTCCGTCGATCAAAGTGTCCACCTCGGAGACGTTGCTGCCGAGCTCGGTCGCGCTGGCGGAGACCAGCATGCGGCCGGCCGCTTCCCCGGCCTGCAGTTCCAAGCGGATGATGTTTGCACCGTCCCGGGCAAAGAAGGAAGCGATCCGCACAGCCTTCTGGAACTCGGCTCGGGAGACGATCGCACGGGTGGTGTAGCTCTTCGGGATGATCGCCTCGTAATCCGGGAAGCGGGCCTCGATCAGGTTGGAGACCAGATCGACCTGATCCGTGTGGAAGAGGATCTGGTTCTGGCCCGGGGTGAGGACGATCTGCACCGGCTCTTCCTGCTCGGTGAGGCACCGGCCGAGCTCGTTCATCGCCTTGGCCGGCACGATGACGCTCAGCTCGCCTTGGGCCGGCCGCTCGAGGTCGAAGGAGCGGCAGGCGAGCCGATAGCCGTCCGCGGCGACGAGGGTGACCAGGCTGCCCCGGATGCGGACGAGGACGCCGGTCATCGCCGGACGCGTATCCTCGATGGCTGCAGCAAAGACCACCTGGGCGATCGCCTCGTGCAGCACGGCCGGGGGAACCTCGGCCAGCGGCTCGACATCCTCCAGCGTGGGAATGGTGGGGAACTCCATGGGGTCGATCCCTTTGATGTCCGCTTCGTACCGCAGGCACTGGAGGTGGAGGGTGCGGGTACGGGGGTCGAGCTCCAGGTGGACCGGCTCGTTGGGCAGGCTGTTCACAAAATCGCTCAGCAGGCGGGCCGGTACGGCGATCCCCCCTTCCTCGCGGATCTGACAGCCGATCCAACAGGTGATCCCCAGGGAAAGGTCGGTCGCAGCGAGCTTCAACCGGCCGCGGTCGGTCTCCATCAGCACGGTGGTCAGGGCCGGCAGGGTGCTGCGGGGGGAGACCGCATGGGAGACCAGGCTCAATCCTCGACGCAGGTTTTCCTGGAGACACAAAACGTCCATTCCAACAGACCTCCTCCGGACGGACTGGTTGCGCAATCCGGCCTGATTATAGCACAAGCGGGCGCGCTTGGAAAGGTTGACACCTGCCATGATCCATGCTAGCATAGCGGCGACCCCGGGAGGTGTGCATGCGCGGCCGTTTCCTGGTTGTAGCCATCCTGTTGGGGAGCCTGCTCGGTTGCACCGTGCGGTCTCCGAGCACTTCCCTGCCCACCCGACCATGGACGGCCGTGCCTCCCTCTCCTACAGCGACCCCTACGGCGACCCCGCGGCCCACAGTGGGCCCCACGCCCACCCCTACCCCTGTGCCCACGGCGGTGCCGGTGGATGTGGAGTTGCGGGTGGAACCGGTGCAGATCGAGCCCGGCCACACGCTGGTGGTGCGGCTGCTGAGCCCATGGCCGGTCATGGCCGAGGGGACGCTGGGGGAGGCAACGCTGCCCTTCGTTTCGTGCGACGGGGGACGGCTCCACACGGCGCTCGTGGGGATCCCCGTGGATGCGCCCGAGGGACCCCGCTGGGTCGTCGTCCGCTGGCAGGATGCAGCCGGCCACGCGGATCTGCTCACAGCGACCGTGGAACTGCTCCCGATGCGCTACCCGATCGAGACCATCTACCTGCAGCCGGACCGTGCGGCGCTGCTCGATCCGGAGATCGTCTCCGCCGAGTGGGAGCGGTTGGTGCCGATCTGGGACACTTGGTTCCCGGAACGGCTCTGGAGCGGCGATTTCATCACCCCTACCCGTGGGCATATCTCCTCAGCCTTTGGGACGCTCCGTTCCTACGACGGCGGCCCGCCCACAAGTTACCATAACGGGGTAGACATCAGCAACCCGGAAGGGACGCTGGTCGTGGCAGCAGCGCGCGGCCGGGTCGTGCTGGCCGAAAGGCTTCAGGTGCGCGGCAATGCGGTGATCCTCGATCACGGCTGGGGCGTGCACAGCGCCTACTACCACCTTTCGGCCATCCTGGTGGAAGTAGGGGAAATGGTAGAGGCCCGGCAGGCGATCGGGCGGATGGGGGAAACGGGCCTCGCGACCGGCCCCCACCTGCACTGGGAGGTGCGCCTGGGAGAGGTGCCGGTGGACCCGTGGGAATGGGTCCATGGGGGAGGGAAGTTCTGAAGCCGGCCCGTTTCCGCGCCCAGGGATGCGGGCGACCCCGGGAGGATTCTCCCGGTGAAGGGGGAGCGGGCAGGCCTCTTCAGCAGGTGAGCGCCTGGAGAGGCCTGCCGCGAAGGACAACCCTACGGATTGGGCGGGGCAACCGGGGGCATGGGCGCCGGAGGCTGGCGCAGCCGCCTGCCGCGCAGGTAGAGCAGGACCACCACGACGACCAGCAGCACCACAACACCCAGCACCACGAGGCCGATGATCCATCCGGCGGAGCCGCCGCCTTCCGTGCCGACTTCCGCCTGCATGACGCTTGTGGGGTTCACCCAGGTCACCGTATTTCCCTTGATCTCCCCGTTAGCGGAGTAGATCTTGGGAGCCCGCACCACGAAGGTCAGGCTGCCCCCAATCTGGGTGAAGGACGAAAGATCCGAAGTGCCGGGGTCGAGTTCGAACACGACGTGCTGGTTTTCCAGCGTGCGGATGGTGACGTTATTGTCAAAGGCGGTTTCGTTCAGGAGATCCCAGCCCTGGCCGGCCATCGTGACGCTGTAGAGGTAGTCGCCGTTGTCCTGCTTCTTCACTGTCAGCTGAGCCTGCACGCCCTTGTCCTCGTATTGCACCCGCTGCTGCTCCCAGTCCTGCTCGGAGCTCTTCAGCTGGTCTTCGCCGATCAACTGCACCGTAGAGGCCGGGACGGTCAGGTCGATCGCCACATCCCATTTTTCGCCGGGCTTGAGCGTGATCTCCTGGCGGATCTGGATGCAGCCGGCCAGGACGAGGGCCGTCGCAGCCAGCAGAGCGAGCTTCAAGGCGGTCCTTTTGTTCATCTTCCTTCTCCGTTCTTCTCGCGCAGATGCGCGAGCGTACTGCCCCATCGGGCACCGTCGGCCGAAAGTAGAGCGGATTTCACCTCCTTGCTACGCTTGTGGAGCCGAGCGGGTTCCCCCTGCGGTCGCTGGCTGGTCTAGCCCCCTTGTTCTTTCCAGTTTCGTTCGAGCCGGAACAGGGCCAGAACGGCACCTAGCAGCGTGGCTCCTCCGATTCCGTAGCCGGTCACGATTTCCCCCACCGAGATCGGTCCTGGACCGGCCCGCAGGATCAGCGTGCTGAGGAGCACGGCGACCATGCCGAGGCCAAAGGCAAGCACGTAGATACTGAGCACGGCTTCGCGTTGCGTGAGGCCGGCCGCCACCAACCGGTGCGAGAGGTGATCCTTTCCCGGAGTCGTGAGCGGGTTCTTGCCCCGGCGCAGCCGAGAGATGGTCACGAGCGTGGTGTCGAAAATGGGCACCCCGAGCACCAGGATGGGGATCATCCAGGTGATCAGGTCGGCATTGTGGGGGAACGGTGGGGACGGGAAGCGGAGCTTGATCCCCAGCGCCGCCAGCAAGAAGCCGATGAAGAGGCTTCCGGCATCTCCCATGAAGATGCTGGCAGGGTTGATGTTATAGCGCAGGAAGCCGATACATGCGCCGAGGAGAGCTGCAGCGAGGGCCGAGACCAGGTACTGTCCGCTCCCCGCCGCCAGAAGGAGGAAGAAACCGGCCGCGATCGCCGCCACTCCTCCGGACAGGCCGTCCATGTTGTCCAGGAGGTTGAGGGCGTTCGTGATCCCGATGACCCAGACGAAGGTGATCCCCAGGTTCAACCAGGGCCAGGGAAAAGCCCGCACCGAAACGCCGGAGACGATCAGGATGGCCGCGGCGACTGCTTGCCCCAGGAGCTTGAAGAGCGGCCGCAACCCCTTGCGATCGTCCCAGATCCCGAGGAAAGAGCAGATGGTAGCCCCCACCAGGATGGCTACAGCTTCCCGGACGTAGTAGCGCTGCTCCCCCAGAAAGACGAGGGCGATGAGAAAGCCCAGGTAGATCGCCACCCCACCGAGGAGCGGGATGGGCTTCAGGTGCACCTTTCGAGCGTTCGGCTGATCGACCACACCCAGGCGCAGGGCCAGCCGGCGCACGACCGGGGTTGCCAGAAGCGTGCCGGTCAGCGCGGTGATCAGGATGAGCAGCGTTCGCGCGGTGCTCATGGGGATACCCCGAGCGCCTGTCGCAGCGCATCGACGAGGGACTGCACCTCGCTTTGCTTTTCCGCGGGGGCCAGGGCGAGGGCGCGTTTCGCAGCCGACAGCGCTTCCTGGAGCTGGCCGGCTTTGCGGTAGAGTTGCGCCAGGTTCCAGTAGGCCTGGTAATCGTTCGGATTCTGGGCGGCGCGCGCTTCGGCGTCTTGCAGCTCCTGGATGTTTTGGGCGAACTGCTGGAGCGCCGAGACATCCTCACTCGAGCCCTTCTCCTGGGCCATTTTCAGCGCCGTAGCCGTCTCCCGGAGCGCCCCCTCCAGGTTGCCGGTTTCATAGTAGAGAAGGGCCAGGTTCTTGTGCACCTCGTAGGCGTCCTTGTGGGTGAGCGCCCGCTCGAGGGAGGAGATGGCAGCCGGGTGGTCCTTGCGCAGGATGTAGATGTAGCCGAGGATCTGGTAGGCGTCGAAGGCCTGGTTGTGCAGGGTCTTGGCGCGGGATTCCCTGAGTCTCGGCTGCATCAGCTCCGCCTCGGCGCGGCGTCCGATCTCCTGAAGGACCTGGACCACCGGCTCGTCCACCCCGGCTGCGACGAGCGGCTTCACCCGGGCTTCGACCGGGTTCCTCGCCTCTTCCGCATGCTGCCGTGCCCAGATCGCGTAGGCGATCGACTGCTGTTGGGAGAGGAGGGCAGGTTTGAGGGGGAGGCCCTTCCCGTACATCCACGCGGCTTCCTCATACATCCCCCGCATCCAGTAGAGGTCCCCCAGCCACTGGTAGGTATCACCGTACTCCTCGTCCAGGAAGAGCGAGTAGTGGAGCTCTGCGGCCGCGAGGATGGTGAGGGCCTCCTGATCCTGTCCCTCGGAAAAGCGGCTCAGCGCCTCCTCGCGGTAACGCGCTACGATCGGGAGTTGGGTGTTCCCCGCCCGCCCGCCGGAAGTGCGGTGGGCACTTTCCCAATCCTCCAGCCAAGCCTTCGCCAGAGGAACAGCAGCGGCGCGGGCCGCATCGGAAGAATAGGCTGCAAGGAGGTAGATCTGCGAGAGCCGGTTGCGGAGATCGGCGTTGTTCGGCGTCATCGAGATGGCCTGCTGGCCGTAGAGGATCGCCCGCACGAGCTTCTGAGGTTGTTGCGTGGCCTGGAACCAGCCCTGGTAGAGGGCTGAAAGGTTCCGGTAGTGGTCCGTGTTCAGCGGCGAGAGGTCGCGGGCGCGTTCGATCGCCATGCGGGTGCTTTCGAAGAGCGCCTCGCGGTCGGCATCCAGGGAGCTCTCCTCGGCCGCCCCCAGGTAGAGCTGGGCGAGCGAGAGGTAGTAGAAATCCTCGTAGGGGATCAGAGAGATCGCCCGCTGCAGGCTGAGCAACCCCTGTCCGGCATAGCGGATCGCTTCCTCGGAATAGGTCTTCCTGCGCTTTTCGTCCGTCTCCTTTCCCGCTTGCTGCTGGTAGACGCTCGCCTGGGCCTGCATCTGCTGGGACTGCCAGAAGAGAATATCGGCACGCATCTGCCGCAGGTGGAAGCGGGAGGTGAACAGCAACGCGCCCAGCAGGAGGATGGCATACAGCACTCTCCAGTTTCCCGGAATGCCGCGCGAGGGGAGAGCGCCACGGGAGCGCCGGCGGGCTTTCCGATGCCCTCCACGCGGCCCTTCCGCCGGCATTTCCAGGGCTTCCTCGTGGGGAAGCGGTTCCCGGAACGGGGACATACAGGTCAGTGCCACGGCGATCGCCATCGCGATCCACATGAACATCCGCGTGGAGACAATGGGGATGCCGAAGAGGGTCTCGAAAAAGTGGGCCACGCCGAGGCTGAACAGGCTCGTCCCGAGAGCCTGGGACGGTACATCCGGAGCCTTCCAGAGCAAGCGCCAGACCAGGACGAAGAAGGCAAGGAAGTAGAACCAGTAGGCAGCCAGCCCCAGTGCGCCCAGGGTGATCAGTTCATCGATCACCGCGTTGTGGGCGCGGTCCGGGGAAGCGTTGCGCCTCTCCACATGGGCCAGTTCCGGGGGATAGTAGGGGTTGTAGGCCACGTGCATCGATTCCGGACCGTAGCCGATGAGGGTGCGCAGGGGATGGGCAAAGATCATGCCCACGGAGCCGGTGCCGATCTCGTCCCCGAACCAGATCAGCACGCGCACCTTGCCGGTACCGGAGGTTGCGTCGGCGAGCCGCCCGAGGCGACCCAGGTAGGGGATCTTTTTGAGCGGCTCGATGCGCTGCTCCACAAACGAAGCCATTTGGGGATTCCGCATCACGACCTTGCCCAGGAGCGGGGTGTCGGGCAAGTTAAAGACGGCTAACAGGGCCAGACCCAGTACCGCGAGGCCGAGGAACATGCCCAATGCGACGCGGGCACGGCGCCGCAAGAGCCATACAACGGGGAATGCGAAGAAGACGCCCGCCAGCAGGCCCAGGAGAGGCCCACGGCTCTGGGTCAGGACAATGCATGCCGTCTGGAGCAGGGCGAGGAGCCCGTAGCCCAGCATCTGGGTCAGGTAGCCGATCCTCCCGCGGCTCTGCGCCGTGAGCATCGGGTAACAGGAGGCCAGGAACGCGATCAGCGCGACCAGGTAGAACCACCAGAGCGTCGGTTCCGGCCGGGTGGGAAGCCAGAGCTTGATCACCTGGAAGAGGACGAGGCTCTGCACCAGAATCAGGATATAGGTCGCGTCGGCCCAGAGGGCATCCGGCCCCCAGGGTTGGGCGGCGTCCTGCCAGCGGCCGAGAAGGGCCAGGGCCGCCAGGCCGGCCAGATACCCGGCCCAGACAAAGCCGTTCGTCCGCATGGACTGCTGCCCGACGATCGCAGCCGCTCCGGCCACAGCAGCGGCCAGCGCAGCAACATGGGCGTACGGTCGGAAGCGTCGGCCGGCCAGGGTCACCAAAAGGTAGATCAGCGCGGGTATGGCGAGGGTACCCAGGATAGCGATCAGGAACAGGAGCAGCTGGTGGCCGTAGGGCTGCCATACGCGCGCGGCAATCTCGGATGCCGTGAGCCCGCTCTTCTCGAGACGCGTGGCTTCAGCGGAGTAGACCAGGGCGCCGCCCGCCGTTGCGCCCAGCACCGCGATGCCCAAGAGCACCCCGAGCAGGACAGGGTAGGTCCCGCCCAGGATGGCGCTTCTGCCGCCCGGCGTCTTTTCCAGGGGAAAGCTCTGCCGCAGGCGATCCCATGCGGAAAGGAAGCGGTAGCCCGTCAGGGGGAGGATCATGATGAGATAGGCGGCGATAAAGATCGCGTTCCCCATCGTGGAGGCGACGCGGAACTCCACGTCCCCCATCCAGGGCAGCGGGTCGATCCCCAGTTTCTGCACGATCCCGTAGAGCGCGGCCGGGATGCTGGAAAGGAGGATGACGGTGATCAGGCGGTTCAGCTGCTCCCGCCGGCGAAGGTTAAAGGCCAGGATGAAGAAAAGGCCGATATAGGCCAGGACGGTGAGGGTGCCCTGCTGGCGCACATAACCGCCGTACAGGCTGGCCGTGGGGAAGACGGAACCGATCGTGGCGACGATGTGGACGGCCCCGTAGGCCAGCGCGGGGATGACCAAGCTGGTCTGCAGCGCCTCGCGCCAGGAGCGGCGCAAGGCGTATCCGGCCGCAAGTAGGGCCAGGCCCGTGGCAAAGAGGATGAAGAAGGTGCCGACCATCTCCAGGCCCGCCTGGAGGAGCCGCGGGCCGAAAGGAGTAGGGCCGATCTCGAAGAGGCGCGTGGCCCCCGGTTCCCAGGTCAGCATGCCGAGCAGGGGATCTTTCCAGGTCAGCAGGCGCACGACGAGCAGCACCACCGCGAGCGTGGCGCTTCCAAGGCCGACGCCCAGCACGGCCCTCGCCCACCAGGTCGTCTGGGCAAGTTCCTCCCGCTTCTCTTCCAAGGTGCGGGCAGCCCACACGCCGAGCATCAGGGTGACCAGGGAGCGCAGGACGAGCGCTTTCTGGGGTTCGAAGATGCGGCTGTCCTTCGTGTAGATGTTGAAATAGAGTGTGACCAGCACGATGGCGAGCAGCCACATCGCTTCCAGGGCGTTATCGCACCACCGACGGAATCGGGCAGACACGGCTTCCTATCCCTCCTGTCCCGCACGACGTCTGCGGGCATGGTCCCAGATCTCGCGCGCGCTCTGGCGATGCGTGGGGGAGACGTCCGGGCCGGCCAGCATCACGGCAAGCTCTTCGAGACGGCGGTCTCCTTCCAGCCGGACAGCCCAAGTGCTCGTCCGTCCGGCGCGGACCGCCTTGCCGATGGAAAAGTGGGCGTCGGCGTAGGCGGCGATCTGTGGCAGGTGGGTGATGCAGATCACCTGGTGATGGCGCGAGAGGTTCCACAGCTTCTCGCCGACCACAAAGCCGCTGCGGCCTCCGACCCCGATGTCGATCTCGTCGAAGATCAAGATCGGTGTGGC
This sequence comes from Chloroflexia bacterium, assembly GCA_049969155.1. GTDB lineage: Bacteria > Chloroflexota > Chloroflexia > DTKN01 > DTKN01 > DAOTVY01. The sequence continues at coordinate 12,515 of JBMFPK010000041.1, forward strand.
ATCGGCCTGGGCGAGGACGCTTTTGATGGCCAGGAAGAGGCGAGAACTTTCCCCACCGGAAGCGATCTGGACCAGGGGACGCGCCTCCTCGCCCGGGTTGGGGGAGATCAGGAACTCCACATGGTCGATGCCGGCAGCGTCGAACGCGTATCGGCCCGGTGCCAGAGAGGGATGTTCCTCGATCCACAGGCCCGTGGGGCTCGACGTCCGCTCGATCTGCACGCGGAAGGTGGTGCCGGCCATGCTGAGCTCGGCGAGTGCCGTTTCGACCGCTTTCGCCAGCCGGTCGGCGGCCTCCTCGCGGAGGAGCGAGAGCCGAGCTGCGGCTTTCCCCAGGCTGTGCAGCAGGCGATCCTCTTCCTGCAGCAGCTCTTGCAGCCGTTCGTCGCCGTGGCTCAGGGCGGCCAGCTCCTGCCGGGCGCGCTCCGCAGCGGCCAGTACCTCCTCGATGGTCGGGCCGTATTTGCGCTCCAGTTCGCGGATGAGGATAAGGCGCTCCTCGATCTCCTGCAGGCGTCGGGGGTCCAGGTCGAGGCGGTCCCGATAGGCGCGGATCCCGTGCGCGAGGTCGCTTACCTGGTCGGCCAGACCGTTGAGCGCATCGAGTTGCGGCGCGAGCGAAGGATCCAGGTGCACGAGGGTCTCCATCTCGCGCTGGGCCATCCCGAGCAGGTCGAGGATACCACCCGAAAGGGGGCGGGCCGGCCGCCCTTCAGCGCCGTAGAGCAGCGTGTGGAGCCTTTCGGCGGCCTCCAGCAGGCGGGCGGCATTCTGCAGGCGGTGTCGCTCCTGGCGGAGTTCCTCCTCTTCGCCGGGTCGAAGGCGGGCCGCTGCGATCTCCTGAAGCCGGAAACGGAGGGCATCCGCCCGTTCCGC
>JBMFPK010000042.1:0-13324 GCA_049969155.1 Chloroflexia bacterium
GTAACTGGAGACAACGGCTCGCCGGCCGGTGCGGCACTCGCCGCGCTCATCAGCCAGCCGGTTGACGCCGCAGACACGGGGGCAGATCCGGCAACGCTCCAGCATGCGGAACGCCTGCTCGACCCGCCGCGCCAGTTCGCCAGTTTTCAACAGGGCCAGATAAGCGGGCCACTCCCGCTCCATTTCATCCGCAGCCACCATCGTCGGTTCCTCGCGGCCCGCATTGTACTACAACCCCCCGGTACTGGCAACTGATTGCCGGCTTCCAACAAATAGGAATGGATCGCTCGTTGGAAACTGGGGTCTCGCGTCGGGGATCCGCCCTCAGGCGGCAAAAGAAGGGCGTCCGGGTGGCTCCGGCTGCTTGGCCGGACCACGCGGACGCCACATTTTCTCGAAGAATAGCGCGCGTGCGTCTCGGGCTACGGGTTCTCGCTCCGGAACACGGCCGGCAAAGTTGGCATACCGAATGGGCGAGTGATACAAGATGCGGAACCCGCTCAGTTGAATCGTATCTCCCAAGGCATGGGGCCGCTAGTTCAGAGCATAGGAGTAAGAGTCATAGTCGATCACCTCAGGGGAGTGATCTGGACCGTAAAGTACCCTTGTCCGGGGGACCCCGAGGAGCAAACGGCCCACTCGTTTACAATGTTGCTGTACAAGTCGTACTTGGTGAGCCAGCCGCAGGTGTCTACGGTCGGATTGCTGTCGACGACAAATATGCGCAGCTACTCGACTTCCGAGCCGGGCAAAGGCCACACCGGCGTGTTCCACACCTCATTTGCATTTCCGCTCGAGACGTATACGCAGCCTCCTGACGAGTTGGTGTAGTACTCCACGCCCGAGCTGCGCGGCTTGAGGGTCGAACCCAGGATGCGGTGCGACGTGTAAGCGTGCAGTTCCTGCTCTTCGGGAACCGGGTCATCTTCTTCGAACGTCGGGACAGGTCCCACGGGACTGCCGTCCGCTGCGCTGCTGGCCGGAGCACCGGAGATCGCTACTGCGGACGGGGGCTCCTCCGGCTCGCGGGGAATCAGGGCTCCCTGTTCCAGATTGGCACTGCTGCGGGGCGATGGGCCTCCCTGAGCGAGGGTCAGGCCGGCCGCAGCCGCAACCAGCGCCAAGCAAGCCATACCGACATCGCCGCGATCTTCCAGCCGTCCACCGTAGGCTCCTCCTAGCACTGAGGTAAAAAGGCGGACATTCCCTCTAGCGCAAACTATACAGGAAAGAAACCCGGCAAGTACGAAACGCCAGGGATTGTTCCCATTTGGCGATCCGCTACGCCCAGACGCCTCTATCAGACGTTGACGAGCGGCAGCGGACGGTTTTGCCGCTCGTCACTTGAGCCCTACCGCCCGGCTTGGTCCTGCCGGAAAACGCGCCGCCCATTGCGCATTTCCACGGTGGAGTTGGGCCTCTGTTCCAGGCACTGCCCCTCATGCCCCAGCCCATCGGCGTAACTGTACGTGCCCACCTGGGCAAACTCCCGCCGGTACACGCGTCCTGGAGCCATCATTCCCCCATCCCAGGCCCGTGTATCGTAAAGCGGCAAGTGCACGATTTGGGTGATGTCCTCGATCACCGGGCTGCGCCAGGGTTGGTGACCGTTTTTCCCCCCCACCTGCAGGTAGTAGTAGCCCGGCGGGGTGACGAAGGCAAAGTAGCCATCCTCGCGCGTAACCTGCGGGTTGACCTGGTTGTTGTAGAGGTGCGCTGGCCAGGGTACCCATCCGCCCCACTGGGTCATGGAGACCATGCAGGTGACGGTGACACCGGCAACCGGGTGCAGCGTGGGAGTGAACCCCTGGGTCACGTCAAAGATATAGCCATCCGGGTCGACCAGCACGATCCCCCGGTTGTCCACCACGCTACTGCCGCACTGGGCGTAAAAGTGCACACTGTGGGCAAAGGAGGTGATCGCAAAGTCGTACCACGGTGGCGAGGGCGAGGGATCATCGTAGCGCGGTGAAAACGATCGGCTGTGTCGCGGCGCCTTCGGCGATTTGCCCGCCATTCATAACTCAGGACCTCTTTCAAGACCTTCCGCCTTTACCCGGTTTCCGGGCGTCTCGATCCCGCACTCGCCCAAAGGGTGCAACGCGCCCCTTTTGTTGGCAAGCAGTTTGCCCTCCGATACGGGCCGGGCGTACCACGCAACGCATCGGGTTCAAGCGGGCTTGTCGGCACCGCAAGCTGCCCGTTGGAACCAGGCATACATCTAGCCAGGTGGCTCGGAAGATGATACTTCGGCCTTGTGCTTTTATCTTAGGGGGTATGACAGCCACAGGACTGCCAGAAGGGGCTTATGGTATAATCCAAGTATGTCCGGTATGCCTTCGTCCACAGGCCATGGCTACCTACTGGCTTTTGCCGGGACAGCCATCTGGGCCACCACCGCGATCTTTATTGGCTACCTGAGCACGCGCTTCGGGTTGCCGCCGCTCGTGCTGGCTTTCTGGCGCGACCTCTTTGCCGCGTGTGCCCTGGCGTTGGTCTTTCTGGCTTTCAAGCGCCCGTTGCTCTTCCCGCCCCAGGTAAGAAGGCACCTGCCCTTCCTTGCTGCCTACGGCCTGAGCCTTGCCACCTTCAACGCCCTGTGGACGACTTCTGTGGCCCGAAACGGAGCCGCTGCGGCAACGGTGCTCGCCTACAGCAGCCCGGCCTTTACCGCCCTCGTGGGCCGGCGTCTCTTCGGAGAAAGGCTGGATGCCCCCAAGGTCGCCGCGATCCTCTTGAGCCTCCTGGGCTGCGCCCTCGTATCCGGGGCCGTCACGCCGGCCGCGTGGCAGACCGACTCCCTCGGTATTGTGGTCGGGTTGCTTTCGGGGGTGGCCTTCTCCGGCTACAGCCTCTTCGGCAAGGCCGCGGCGCACCGTGGCCTCCCGCCCTGGAGCACGATGCTCTACGCCTTTTCCTTCGCCGCAGCCTTCCTGCTGCTCCTGCAACGACCGGCGACCCTCTTTTATCTGGGCCGCTCGGCCACCGGCTGGGGCATTCTCACCCTCCTGGCGATCGGACCGACGATCGGCGGCTACGGGCTGTACACTGTGAGCCTCACCTACCTTCCGGCAGGCGTGGCGAACCTCATCGCAACCCTGGAACCTACCCTTACTGCCCTGCTCGCCTTCCTTTTCCTCGGGGAAAAATGGACCGCCCTCCAGTGGGGCGGCAGTGCGCTGATCCTTCTCGGGGTCGTGCTCCTGCGCCTGGGGGAAATCCGGCGCAGCCCGCTCCCTCCGATCACCGCGGCCGGATCACCACCCGACCCTTAGCGCCTTTCTCCCCCTCGGTCCCGATCTGCACCGGGAGAAAGTGCTGGATCACCCAGGCGTTGGTGAGCAGGTGTTCCGTGACCTGACAGGTCGTGAAGCTCGAGGGCCCTCGAGCAAGGCACAGGGGCAGGAGCAGCTGGTCCGCCAGGTGGCGGTCGACCGCTGCACCGCTTTCCCACCATTGCAGGAATTCCTCCACGGCTTCCTCCGCAACCCGCTCTGCGAGCTTTCCCCGCTCGCCCAGCGCGCTGAATCCGGCCACCGCGGCCTCGCATTCCGCAAACAGCAGCAGGATGCTTCCGGTGCCCGAGCTGCGGATGCCGCCCCCGCGCTGCGAGGTCCAGCATTCGATGCGCGGGGAAAAACCGGCTTGGCGCAGCATTTCCTCCGCACGGCTCTTCTGCCGCCTGGCCACATGCTCGGGCAAATTCGAACAGGCGGAAATCCCCCAGAGTCGACGGAGCGCGCCCCGCGCCTCCAGCTGCAGCGGCGCCAGCTCCAAGTGCGGCTCCCCGGCGACCTCGACCGCCACCTCGCCCCCTCCCTCCGGATACCACCCCCAGCGGATGATCGTCGAACGGGCCTGCACCCCCAGCCGGCCAAGCATCGGAAGGTACACCTGTTCCAGATGGTGGTAGGGGGGGCTCCAAGCCACGTGGGTCCCGCCCCGTACAACGACGCGGCTGGGACCTTCCGCGAACGCGAGCGGCAAAATCAGCGTGTGCAAGACGAGGGTAACCGAGCCCGCACTGCCCCCCTTGCGTTGCTCGGATACGTCGAAGCGATACTCCCCGGCCTGCGGCGGCTTGCGGGGGACAAAGGTGAGCGTCGTCGATCCCAAAGTCGCACCCTCCAGCGCCGCCTCGCAGATGCGGGCCGTCGCCAGAACTCCGGTCAGGTGTTGCGCCTGCAGCCCCGGATTGCGGCGGCCGGCGCGGATCTTTTCCACGCGCACCGCCTGCCCAGTGATCGCCGCGAGCGTCAGCGCGGTGCGCAGCACCTGACCACCGCCTTCGCCGTAAGAGCCGTCGATGGTCAATACCGTTACTCCTCCAGAAGGCTTCTTGCCCGTCGAAAGACCTCGTCCAGCATCGGGGGCGTCAGCCGGCCGGTGTTCGTGTTCTGCCGGCTCGGGTGGTAGGAGCCGATCAGGACCGGAAGGTCGCCTTCGGGTCGCACGAGGACGCCGTGGCCGAACGCGGGCCGGCCCGACAGTGCCCCCTGCTCCCGGTACCAACGCACGTACGCCTCGAAAGCCACGTGCCCCAGGGCCACGACCACCCGCAAGCGTGGCAAGAGCTCCAGCTCACGGGTCCAGAAGCGCCAGCAGTTGCAGATCTCCTGTGGGGTCGGCCGGTTGCCCGGAGGGGCACAGCGGCAAACGGCGGTCAGGAACAGATCGCGCAGCACCAGTCCGTCCCCGGGGCCTTCCGACTCCGGCTGGTTCGCGAACCCGGCCCGGTAGAGCGCCGGGATAAGCGTTCGCCCGGCGCTGTCCCCGCTGAACATGCGTCCGGTGCGGTTCGCGCCGTGGGCGGCCGGCGCAAGCCCCAGCACAAGGAGCCGCGCCTGCCGGTCGCCGAAGCCTGGAACTGGCCGGCCCCAGTACGGGAGATCCTGGTAGGCACGGCGCTTCGTGCGTGCGACCTCCTCCCGCCAGGCGACCAGACGTGGACACGCGCGACAGGAGACGATTTCGCCGTTCAGCACTTCCCATGCATCGGCTTCCAGCTCCTGGTTCATCGCGCGTCCTCCGCCTTCCGCCGCATCGCCTCCCGCACCCGTTCCGGGGTCGCCGGCAGACGCGTGATGCGCGCGCCCACGGCCGCGTAGATCGCGTTCGTGATCGCCGGTGCTGTAGGGATGGAGGTGATCTCCCCCACCCCCTTGGCGCCGAACGGGCCTTCGGCCGATGGGGCCTCCACCAAGATGGGGATGACCTCGGGCGCGCGCGGCGCGCGCGGGACGCGGTAGCGGCGCAGGTCCGGGTTCTGAATGCGGCCCTCCTCCAGGACGAGCTCCTCGGAGAGCGCGTACCCGATGCCCATCATCACACCCCCCTCCATCTGTCCCACGACGGCCTGTGGGTTCACCGCACGCCCGACGTCGTGGGCCGCCACCACCCGCAGCACCTCCACTTCCCCCGTCTCCGTGTCCACCTCCACGAGCGCCGCCTGCGTGGCAAAGCCGTAGGCGAAATGGTCGTCGCCAGGTTCGCCTAACGGCGTGGTCGGGGGCGGCGTGTAGATCTGCGTGGAACGGGCCGGCCGGCCCTCCTCTGCGGCCAGGCGCGCGGCCTGGCCGAGCTCGAGGCTTCGGCCTTCGGGCGATACGATCTTTCCCCCAAGGAAACGGAGCTGGTCGGGAGGCGCCTGAAGCTCCTCGGAAGCGGCTGCAGCCAGGATAGCCCGCACTTCCTCCGCAGCGAGACGCACCGCGTTCCCAGTGATGAAGGTCTGGCGTGAAGCGGTGGTCGCACCGCCGTCCGGGGTCAGCGCTGTATCCCCCACGATGAGGTCGACCCGTTCCAGCGGCACACCCAGTACCTCCGCCGCGATCTGGGCGGCGATGGCGACCACCCCCTGTCCGACCTCGGCCGCTCCGATACGCACCCCAACCCGCCCCTGTTCCTCCACGAGCACCGTGGCTCCGGCGCTGTCGGGGATCCCACCGCCCAGGCCGACGTTCTTCAAATTGCAGGCGAACCCCCAGGCCCGGCGCCGATGGGGCGCCGAAGGGCGCAGCACCTCCTCGCCTATCGCGCGCACCGCAGCGTCCACACGGTCGATCGTCTCCGGGAAGCCCACGCTGTCCCGCAGGAGCTGCCCGGTCGCGGTGACCGCGCCCACGTGCAGCGCGTTGCGCCGGCGAAGTTCGAGCGGGTGCAACCTCAACCGCTCGGCGAGGATGTCGAGCGTCGTCTCCATCGCGAAAGTGACCTGGGGCACTCCGAACCCCCGCATCGCCCCGGAGGGTGGATGGTTCGTATAGACCGCGTAGCAATCCACGGAGACGTTGGGGACGACGTAGGGGCCGGCCGCATGGGTGGCGGCGCGCGTCATGACCGCCTCGCTCAGCGAGGCGTATGCCCCGGCGTCGCCCCAGATCTCGGCCTCTACGGCGGTGATCTTCCCTTCCCGCGTCGCTCCCACGCGCAGGTGGATCGTGGTGGCGTGGCGCTTCGGGTGCACGCGGATCGATTCCTCGCGGCTCAGCACGAGCTTCACTGGCCTGCCGGTATGGTAAGCGGCAAGCGCGGCGTGGATCTGCACTGAGATGTCCTCTTTGCCGCCGAAGGCTCCGCCTACCGTCGTCTGCACCACCCGTACCCGTTCCAAGGGCAGGTCCAGGGACGCCGCCACCTGCTCCCGGTCGGCAAACGGGATCTGGGAGCCGACATAGAGCGTGAGCGCTTCTTCCGGGGAAGCGGGCGGCACGGCGACCGCGGCCTCCGGTTCCAGGAAGGCGTGCTCCACGGTCGGGGTGTGAAACGTCTCCTCGACGATCTCCACGGCTTCCGCAAACCCTACCGCGATGTCGCCCTTGTGCACCTGGATTCTCTTCAGCAGGTTCCCCGGTTCGTGCACGTGCGGGGCCCCTTCCGCCAGCCCTTCCTGCGGGGAAAAGACGCCTGGGAGTATCTCATAGGCGACCTCGATCGCTTCGCGGGCCTTCTCCGCCGCCTCGCGGGTTTCCGCCACGACGACCGCCAGGGCATCGCCGAGGTAGCGCACCTTTTCCCCGACGCCGACGAGCACCGGCCAGTCCAGCCGCGTGACCCCGTGTACGCGCCGCCCGGGGATGTTGTCCGCGGTGAGCACCGCCACCACCCCGGGGATCGCACGTGCCCGCGAGACATCCAGACCGCGCACGTAGGCGTGGGGGTGGGCACTGCGGAGGACGGCCGCATGGAGCATACCCTCGAAGTACAGGTCCGCCGCATAGCGGGCAGTTCCGGTCACCTTGGCCCACGCATCGGGACGGGGCAATGGGCGTCCGACCGCCTGCAGCGGTGGCGAAGGGGCACCCGGTGGAGGCGGCACTTCCTGCCCCGAGGCCTGCAGGATCGCACGCACGATGCTCGAGTAGCCGGTGCAGCGACACAGGTTCGGCTCCAGCGCCCGGAGGATCTCCTGACGTGTGGGGCGAGGGTTGCGCGAAAGCAGCGCCCGCGCGGCAAGGATCATCCCCGGAGTGCAGAAGCCGCACTGTACCGCGCCCTGTTCCACGAAGGCCCGCTGCAGCGGATCCTGCCCCTCCAGCCCCTCGATCGTGCAGACCGAACGGCCGGCTGCACGCCGGGCCAGGAAGATGCAGGAACGCACTGCCTCGCCGTCCACGAGCACCGTGCAGGCGCCGCAATGCCCCTGCCCGCAGCCGTTCTTCGTGCCCGTCAGGTGGAGATGGTCGCGGAGCACTTCGAGCAGAGTGGTGCGCGGTCCCACCCGGACGCGCCGCTCTACGCCGTTGACACGGATGGAGATCCATTCGTCTGCCACGACCCCCTCCGCTTCATGCAAACAGGTTATCGAGGAACATCATCACCGCAAAGCCGACGATGACCCCGAAGGTCCCCTCGCGCTCGTATCCCTTGCGATGGGTCTCGGGGATGATCTCGTCGCTGACCACAAAGAGCATCGCTCCTGCGGCGAAGGCCAGGGCAATCGGAAGCAAGGGACGCGCCAGCTGCACTGCCAGCACCCCGATGGTCCCGGCAATCGGCTCCACGAGGCCCGAAAGGGTCGCGTACCACAGCGCCCGGCCGCGCCGGTACCCTTCCCGGATGAGGGGCAGGGCCACCGCGAGCCCCTCCGGCATATTCTGCAGACCGATGGCGATCGCAAGCACCCAGGCCTCGCGCAGATTTCCGCTGCCGAATCCGACCCCTACGGCAAGCCCCTCGGGAAAGTTGTGCAACGTGATCGCCAGGATCAGGAGCCAGATGCGGCGCAAGGAAGAGGAAGGGCCTTCCGGGCCGGAGATGAAGTGGATGTGCGGCGTGAGGCGGTCCAGCAAGGCGAGGAAGATCGCCCCCAGCACGAGGCCGAACAGGACCGCCGCGATGCTCCACTTGCCCCAGATCGTGCGGCCGAGCTCCAGGGCCGGCAGGATCAGGCTGAATGCGGTGGCAGCCAGCATCACGCCGGCCGCAAAGCCCAGCATGGCGTCCAGCAAACGCGGGTGCACGTTTCGCGTCAGCAGGGCCGGCAGCGCTCCCACGCCGGTGGCCAGTCCTGTGCCGATCGTGGCCACGATGCCCAGCAGGACGAGGTTCTCCCAGAGCGCGCCCACCTTAGCCCTCCAGCACAAGCTCCTTGAGGTCAAACACCGGGCCGTCGTGGCACACGCGTCGGTAGCCCTGTCGGGTGGGAACGACGCATCCCAGGCAGGCCCCCACACCGCAGGCCATTCGTTCCTCCAGCGAGACCTGTGCGAACCCGGCGCGCCAGCGCAGCCGGCCGGCCCGCACCGCAGCCGCAAGCCCGATGAGCATCGGACGCGGGCCGCAGGCCATCAGCTGATCCGCCCAGAGGAGGAGCCCCATCTCCGGGTCTTCCAGGAGTTCGACCACCGTTGCCTTCCTGCCCGCCGACCCGTCTTCCGTGGCAAGATGCAGCTCCACCTCGGGAGGCAGAAGGGCCGGCGGGTAGAGCTCTGCCGCCGTGCGTGCCCCCAGCGCGAGGACGACCGCGCATCCTCGCGCGAGCGCCTCGTCGGCCATGGCGATGAGCGGGGCGATCCCGATGCCCCCGGCGACCAGGAGCACGTTGCGCGCCCGGGTCGGCAAGGAAAACCCGCGGCCCAAGGGCCCCAGAAGGTCCAGCGTCTCGCCCGGAGCGCGGGCGGCCAGCCACGCCGTGCCCCGCCCGACGACGCGCACGAGCAGTTCCACGACGCCTTCCTCCCGATGGAAGCGATGCAACGCAAGAGGGCGACGGAGCAGAGGGTCCGTCGAGCCTTCCTCGGCGCAGCGGGCCATGACGAACTGCCCAGGCCGGCCGGTACGGGCCAGCCCGGGGGCATCCAGACGCAGGAGGAAAGTCGCGGGCATGACCAGGTGTTTTTCGCGCAGGACCGCTTCCGGCATAGGCTCCTCCCGGAGGAACTGCGTGCCTTGCAGCAGGCAGGATACCATGAAAGGAACCCGCTGGCAAGCGCCCGCTCTGACATCCGGACATCCATCCCACTAGGCCCTTACGGCGGCCCCCGACCGGCCAGGACGGGCCCAAAATCGGCTCCGCGACAGCCGTCTCCCGCGATCTGAAGAGCGTTTCGGGCCGCCAGGCGTGCCAGAACGAGAGGGTGTCAGCCCACGTGCCGTCGCAGGCAATCGGAAAGCCGCCGAAAGGCCCACCCTCCCGCTCCAAGGTGGTTGGGGCTCCTCTCCGAGGACCTACGGGGCACGGTTCGGAGGACCATCCGGGAGACCGGGTGCCGGAGGAGATCGGAGCGTATCCGGCTCCCAGGGAGCGGGTTCTGGTATAATGGGCCCAGCACCCGCGGGAGGCGTGGACCGTGCGCTAAGGTGCTGCGGCATTTCCTCGGGCACGACCGGGAGCACGCGGACGAATCAGGCGCGTGCTGTTCATATGAGGGGATCGGCGGAGGCGGCTGGTGTGCCCCACTCATCCTGAGGAAAAAGCGTTAGCCCTTCCGGAAGCGTTTCGGGAGCGGATGGCGGGGCTGCTGGGGCCGGAGTATCCAGCTTTCCTGGAGGCGCTGGGCCTACCGGCCCGGCAGGCCCTTCGCGTGAACACCCTGAAGGTCGAACCGGCGCAGCTGCTTTCGCTCCTGGAGCTCGACCTTGCTCCCTTGCCCTGGTGTCCGGAAGCCTTCCTGCTCCCGGCGGAGGTTTCGCTGGGCCGACACCCGCTCCATTCGGCGGGGCTTTTCTACCTCCAGGAGCCGAGCGCCACCGCAGCCGTGCCGCTCCTCGACCCGCAGCCCGGGGAGCACGTCCTGGACCTGTGTGCGGCACCCGGGGGAAAGAGCACGCACATTGCCGCCCGCCTTCAGGGGAAAGGGCTTCTCTGGGCGAACGAACCGCACCCCGCACGGGCCCGCATCCTCCTGGAGAACCTGGAGCGATGGGGGGTACGGAACGCCGTGGTGAGCGTCGAACGGCCGGAGCGGCTGGTCGAACGCTTCGAGGGGTTCTTCGACCGGGTGCTGGTGGATGCGCCCTGTTCGGGGGAGGGGCTGTTCCGGCGCGATCCAGGGGCGGTGCGCGAATGGAGCCCCGAGGGGATTGCCGGATGCGCCCGGAGGCAGCAGCACATCCTGGAAGCGGCCGCACGCCTCGTACGTCCCGGGGGTGTGGTCGTGTATGCCACCTGCACTTTCTCGCCCGAGGAGAACGAAGCGGTTGTCGGCCGATTCCTAGCGATGCACGAGCGATGGGTGCTGGAGGAGGCACCGGAGTGGGAGGGGGTCTCCCGGGGGCGGCCCGATTGGGCCGGCCCGCTCCCACCTGCGCTGGCCCATACGCTCAGCCGGGCACACCGCTTCTGGCCGCACCGGACGGCTGGCGAAGGGCACTTTCTGGCGCGTCTGCGGCGGCCACCAGGACCTGGGGCGAAAGCCCCGCCCCTGTGGCGCGCGGAGGGACCGTCGTGGGCTTGGCAGGCCTTCGAGAGCTTCTGCCGGGAGGTGCTCTGCGGGCCCATCGAAACCGGGCAGGTGGCCCTCCTGGGGGAGGCCCTCCTTGCCTTGCCCGAAGGGATGCCCGATCCGGCCGGGCTGCGGCTGCTGCGCGCGGGTTGGCTCCTGGGGTGGGTGCGCAGAGGCCGCTTCGTCCCCAGCCACGCGCTGGCCATGGGGCTTCAGGCGGGTGCCGCGCTCCGTTCGCTGGAGCTCGGGTTGGGCGACGAGGACGTGCAGGCCTACCTGCGCGGCCAAAGCCTGCGGGCGCCCGGACCGCCCGGTTGGCTGGTCGTGACGGTGGCGGGTTTCCCCCTGGGCTGGGGGAAACGGGTAGGCGAGCAGGTGAAGAACCACCGCCCGAGGCTGGGGCTGTGAGGGGTTGCGTTTCGGGACCGCGGCCCGGGCGGCCTCGCCCATAGAAAGGGCGTGGAGGCGAACAAGGGTTCTTTCTCGCCGAGCGGGCTGTAAGGTCACGTTCCGGGCGATCGGCGAGAGAGCGCACCTCTATCTTGGCGCTCCTTCCCGGAGAAGCCAGCGTGTCGGGGAACAGGCACATCGCAGACCTGGGCAATTCGCGGGAACGTCAGGATATCGAGCAACAACGCTTCAAAGGGGTTGCTGCTACCTCTGTGTCTCCGTGCCTACCTGCAGCGGCTGACCGTAGGTGGGCTCAAGCACTGGAATCCCGGTCCCCGCGAGCTGATCCAGCCACCACTCCGGCTCCTCGGTGTGGACCGGGATGAGCGCTTGCGGGCGCACGGTCCTCACGAACTCCACCAGTTCAGGCCCGCTTGCGTGTCCGGAAGCGTGGTAGCCGCCCTCCACGTCCACCTCGGCCACCCGGCCCGCGCGGTCGCGGACCCCAACCTTCAGGCCGACCGGTACCATGCCGAAGTGGCGGATCCAGTTCCACAGCCGCACCAGGTCTACTTTCTGCTCCTCGTCGTAGGCCTTGCTGTTGGAGTAGATGTAGGTGCCTCCCGGTGCCGTCCCCAGGATGTACTCGATATCCAGCAGGTCGGCCATATCCCAGAGGCTGAAGGCCAGGATATACTCCCCCGGGCTTGCCCGCACCCGGTCGGGTCCTAGGACCTTCCCCGCGTAGGTCTGTCGGATCACCTTTTCCCAGTTCTGTTGTTGGCTCTTGGGGTCGTCGTAGACGGCCAGGCACGGATCTTCCTTCAGGTCGGGCACCGATGTCGGGTCGGCCAGACGCATGGCCGCAAGCAAGAACGCGTCCTTCGGCTGGATGAGAAGGCATCGGTCCGTTTCCCGGGCGATGTCCAGGAAGGTGAGCAGCCGTTCTACATTGCGCGGGGCGAAATCGGCGACCACGAGGTGCCCCTGGGCCATCCGCACCGCGGCGAGGCAGTTCTCGTGGACCTCCGCCTCGGTCACGTTCTCCTCGATCCCGGCGCGCGTCCCTTCGCACAGCAGCGCCACAGGGGAAAGAAGCGAGAGCTCCTCGGCGAAGCGGCGCGAGAGGGCGCCCTTCCCGCCGTGGAAGCGGAGGTCCCCGGTATAGGCGACCCAGCCGGCCGTGGTCTCCATGGCAAAGCCGCTTGCCCCAAAGAGGGAATGATCGAGCGGCCACCACTTCAACTTCAGGGGAAAGGGGTCAACGCGAGTCGGGGTCTCGGGAGCCGGCAAGCCCTGTTTGGCCGGCCGCCACATCCAGAAAGCGCGCGGGCTGGTGAAAGGATCATCGCTTTCGGCATCTCCGGCGGGTTCGCCGTCGAGAAAGCCCCATCGCCGCCAGACATATCCCGCCGACCGGTCCGCCTTGAGCAGGCCGTCCTCGCACACCGTGTGCGGGTTCACGTAGACGACGCCCGAAGCACCGGGCTTGCTGCAGTCCTGCATCGCCTTGGCGATAAAGGCGGTCGTTCGGGAGGAAAAGATGGGGATATCGGAGCACACCGCGTCGAGATCGCCACTGTGGTCCAGGTGGGCATGGGAAAGCAAGATCGCGTCGACGGTCGGCCCGTCCCGCCGGAGGTCGCGGTAGTCCGGCCGGCTTCGGAAGCGGGCCCAGAACTCGTCGCAGGCAGCGGCTCGGTCGCAAACGACGTCCTGCTTCCGGCCTCTTTCGGTGCGCTCTTCCCGTACCGAAAGATGGGCCCGATCGAACACCGGCACCAGGTCGTCACGGTAGAGGCCTTCCAGGGGAGGAAGCAGGCCCAGTGCGAGAACATCCAACAGCCCCCTGGTGGGGCGCTCCCTGGTGAACACCCCGTCGAAGTAGTCGCTGTAGCGGCCGAAGGCCTAAGTCGAAGAAGAGACGGATCGCCCCGTCTTCCAGGAGGATCTTGCTGCCACCGATCTCACAGACGCCCCCGTAGCAGGTGATAGTCACGGGCATAGTCCTGAGGTTCCTTCGCTGTAAGGTTGAATGGCGGACCCCG
>JBMFPK010000043.1:0-13192 GCA_049969155.1 Chloroflexia bacterium
CCGCCCCTCCTGCAAGTAAATCCCGCGCTTTGCAAGCCGCGCCGTGTAGACCGAACCCGGGTTCAACCGCTGGGAAACAAGCGTGCTCACTACCGCGCACAGCATCATCGGCAGGATGATCCGGTAATCCCGCGTCATCTCGAAGAGCAGCAGGATCGCCGTGATCGGACAATGCACGGCCCCCGCTAGCACCCCGCCCATGCCGACCAAGGCGTAGGCCGGAGGAGGGCCCACCAGGTCGGGCAGCACTTTGCCCACCGCCTGCCCGAATGCCCCGCCGAGCATCGCCCCGATAAAGAGCGAGGGCGCGAACACGCCGCCCGAACCGCCGGCTGCGAGTGTGGTGGCGGTCAAAAGGGGCTTGAGGAACATGAGCGCCACCAACACCCAGGTCGCCACGACCTCCCCGCGCAGTAGCCCGTCCATCGTTTCGTATCCCACGCCGAAGAGCTGCGGGAACGCGATACCGACCAGACCCACCAGCCCACCCCCCACGGCCGCCTTCAGCCAGAACGGCGCCCTCCAGGCATGGAACCGTTCTTCGACGGCGAAGAGCTCGCGTACGTAGAGCGTCGAAGCCAGCGCCGTGGTCAGCCCCAGTCCCAGGTAGAGGAACAGTTCCCAGGGAGATCGCAGCGTGTACTCCGGAATGCGAAAGGCCGGACTGTCCCCCCGCAGAACGCGGGTGATCACCGAGGCGGTGACCGCCGCGAGTACCACCATCCCGAAGCCGCCCGTGGTAAACTCCCCAAGGATGATCTCCTGGGCGAAGAAGACCCCTGCGATCGGCGCGTTGAACGCGGAAGCGATGCCGCTTGCGGCGCCGCACGCCGCCAGGGTGCGCACCCGCTCGCTTGGCAGACGCAACCGTTGCGCAAACCACGAGCCGACGGTCGCCCCGATCTGCACGTTCGGGTCCTCGGGGCCCACCGAGCCCCCTGAGGCGATCGTGACCATCGCGGCCACCACGCGCGCCACGGCCGGCTGCACCCTCAAGCGTCCGCCCCGCAGCGCTACCGCCTCGATGATCCCTGCCACTCCGTGGCCGGTTTCTCTTGGGCAAAGGAGGCGCACAAGACCCCCGGCCACAACGAGGCCCAGCGCAGGAAAAGCTATGGCAAGAAGATACCCCCAGCGTCCATCCGAAGGCGCGTGGGAAAAAAGCACCCACTCGTGCCGGGAACCCACCCGTACAACGGCCCGGACCCCTTCGCCCACCAGCCCGTGTTCGATCCCGAGGTGAAACAGGTACGAGCCGAGCGCCGTGCTCGCGCCAACGAGCACGGCGCTCGCGGCCAGGAAGGCCGTCTCCATCTGGCGGAGCCGCTGCAGTGTAAGCACCCAGGGCCTTCTCCACGCAGTCATATCGCGTCCCCCCATCGCACTGGACAAAGGTGTTGCCATTATACCACCATGGGAGCTGTCTAGCGCGTGGCTCCCCTCGTCGCACGAGCGCGAGGCCGAGGTCTTGACAGCGCCATCCGAGCTCGACTATCATGGGCACGGAGGCAGGAGGTTCCGGACAGCCAACGGCCGCGATCGAGAAAGGAGGGAACTGTGGCGCGCTACTTTGTCTCCCCCAAGGAGGTCGAGACCCAGGTCTTCGATTGGGGCCACCTGAAGTGGCTCAGTGCCCCGGATGTGACCGGCGCGGAAAAGTTCAGCACCGGCGTGGTGCTCCTGGCACCCGGGAAGGGCCACTCGACCCACACCCATCCGGGGTGCGAGGAGATCCTCTACGTGGTCTCCGGCTACGGGCGCCAGCGGGTAGCCGACCAAGAGATGGACCTCCAACCGGGCATGCTCGTCTTCATCCCGGAAGGCGTGGAGCACAGCACCGTGAATACGGGTTGGGAAGCGCTGAAGCTGATCGCTGTCTACGCACCGCCCGGACCGGAGAGGGCGCTCCGCGAGATGCCCGAATGCCGCATCGTTCCGCCTGGGGAGCTCCCCTGATGCAGGAGGCCACCGGGTAGAGGACAATCGCAGCCGGAGGTGAACAGCGATGAAGACGGTCGTAATCGTGGGAGCACTGGACACAAAGGGGAAAGAACTGGCCTACGTGAAAGACATCATTGAGAAGGCCGGCTTGCGCACCCTCGTGGTGGACTTTGGCGTCATGGGCACGCCGGCCTTGGAACCGGACATCTCTCGCGAGGAGGTCGCCGCGGCGGCGGGGGCCGATCTGCACTACCTCGCGACCGGCCAGCACAAGGACGAAGCCATGGAGGCGATGGCACGAGGGCTGGCCTCCGTCGTGCGGCGCCTCTATGATGAGGGCCGGTTAGACGGCATCATCGGCATGGGCGGCACCGGGGGAACCTCCATCGCCACCACGGCGATGCGCGCCCTCCCGATCGGCGTCCCCAAGGTCATGGTCTCCACCGTGGGCGGCAGCGATGTGAGCGCCTACGCCGGGACGAAGGACATCACCTTCATGCCGTCGATCGTCGACGTGGCCGGCTTCAACCGCATCAGCCGTCGGATCTACACGAACGCTGCAGGGGCGATCGCGGGAATGGTGCTCGCCGAGGCCCCGCCAGCCGCGGAAGATAAGCCACTCATCGTCGCCTCGATGTTTGGCAACACCACCCCGTGTGTGGATCGCGCGCGGAGCATCCTGGAGAGCCACGGGTACGAGGTGCTGGTTTTCCACGCCACGGGCACCGGCGGCCGTACGATGGAAAGCCTGATCGCAGACGGGTACATCGCTGGTTCCCTGGACATTACGACCACCGAACTGGCCGACGAGGTGTGCGGCGGGGTGTTGAGCGCGGGCCCCGAGCGCTGTCTAGCAGCCTCGCGTGCGGGCATCCCGGCGGTGCTCGTCCCTGGCTGCGTCGACATGGCGAATTTCTGGGGGATCGACACCGTGCCTGAGAAGTACCGACGCCGCAACCTCTACCGCTGGAACCCGAACGTGACCCTGCTCCGCACCAATGTCGAGGAGAACAAGCGCATCGGACAGATGCTCGCCGCGGCGGCCAATGCTGCGACCGGACCTGTAGCCATCGTCCTGCCCCTCAAAGGGGTATCCATGCTGGACAGCCCCGGGGGAGCCTTCTGGGACCCGGAGGCGGACCGCGCCTGTTTCGAGGCGATCAAGGCAAACGTGCGCCCGGATATCCCCGTAATCGAGATGGACTGCAATATCAACGATCCCGAATTCGCAGATCGCTGTGCGCAGCTCTTGCTGGAGATGCTGAAACGATAAGGAGGAGGGAAGCGATGGCTTTCATCACCCGTGAAGAAGCGCTGGCGCGCCTGCGCCGAACGGTCGAGTCCGGCCGGCCGATCGTCGGATGCGGCGCAGGCACCGGCATCTCGGCCAAGTTTGCGGAAAAGGGCGGAGCGGACCTCATCATCATCTACAACTCTGGCCGCTATCGTATGGCCGGCCGCGGCTCGTTGGCCGGCCTGATGCCTTATGGAGATGCGAACGCGATCGTCGTGGAAATGGCCGCAGAAGTGCTGCCCGTCGTCCAGAACACCCCCGTGCTGGCCGGCGTGTGCGGCACCGACCCTTTCCGCCTGATGCCCGTGTTTCTCAAGCAACTGAAGGAAATGGGCTTTACCGGGGTTCAGAACTTTCCCACCGTGGGCCTGATCGATGGGAATTTCCGCGCCAACTTGGAAGCCACGGGGATGGGGTACGACAAAGAGATCGAGATGATCGCCTTGGCCCACCGGATGGACATGCTGACCACCCCCTACGTCTTTGACACCGACCAGGCACGCGCCATGGCCGAGGCCGGAGCCGACCTCCTGGTCGCCCACGTCGGGTTGACCACCTCGGGCTCGATCGGCGCGGCTGTGGCGCTGACGCTGGACGAAGCGATCGAGCGCGTGCTCCAGATCGCCGAGGCGGGACGCTCCGTCCGCAAGGACATCATGGTCATCTGCCACGGTGGTCCGTTCGACGAACCCGACAACGTCGGCGTCGCACTCGCGCGCATGCCCGGTGTGGTCGGTTTCTTCGGCGCCTCGAGTATCGAGCGTCTCCCCACGGAGCGCGCCATCCAGCAACAGGTGCAGCACTTCAAAGCCCTCCAGCTGGCGCGTGCCTAGCTTCTGGAAGCACAGCCCGACCCCTCCGACGCGAGGTCGGAGGGGTCGGCGCTTGTCCAGCCCCGGAATTGCGGTATAATGGCCGGCGAGAAACCCAGTCCAAGGAGCGAGCGCCCATGCGCGAAACGTATACCTGGCAGGAACTGGAAATCGACCTGGACCACGTGCTGCGGAGCCAGGGGGCGGACCCGGCTGCCCTGCGAAAACGCAACCCCGTCCTCCTGCAAGCCGCGGAACGTGCCCTGGTCGAAGGACGTTCCCTGATCCGGGCGGCCGCGGTCCACCGGGAGCTGAGGGTCGTACGCCTCCGCCACGACCGCTTTGAGCTGGAGGGAGGCGGCTTCTTGGCCGGCCCGCTTCTCGCGCAGCACCTGGCTGCGGCAGAGCGAGTGATCGTCGCCGTCTGCACGATCGGGGAAGGCCTCGAAGCGCGCGTCTCCACCCTGATGGTTTCCGACCCGATCTACGCGATGGCGCTGGACGGCTTCGGTTCTGCCGCGGTGGAAGCCCTGGAGAACGCGCTCTGCCGTCGCTTCGCCACCCGGGCGGAGCGCGCTGGGGAAAGGACCTCCCTCCCCTTGAGTCCGGGACAACCCGGCTGGCCTCTCGCCGAGGGCCAGGCCCAGATCTTCTCGCTGGTGGAGGCGTCGGAAGTCGGCGTGCGGCTGACGGACCATGCCATGATGGTGCCGCGCAAGTCGCTTTCCTTCGTCGTGGGCGTGGGGCGCGAGCTGCAGGTGCTGGGCAGCCCGTGCGACATGTGTCCCCTAAAGGAGCGTTGCCGCCATCGGAGCGACCCCCATGCCTGACCCCGCCCGGTATCGCGTAGAACTGGAGCCGATCGGCCGGCGGGTGGAAATCCCCGCGGGAAGCACGCTGCTGGAGGCCGCTCAGACGGCCGGTGTGGAGCTCACCGCCGTCTGCGGAGGAGCAGGCACCTGCGGCCGTTGCCGTGTCCGAGTGGTCGAAGGCCCCCTGAGCAAGCCGACCCCTGCCGAGGAGCTTGCCCTCACCTACCAGGAGCTGGCCGCCGGATTCCGGCTGGCCTGCCAGGCTGTCCCTCTGGGCGATGTCCGGGTGGACGTTCCGGTGGAATCGCTTGCGACCGCGCAAAGACTGCAGTTGGAGGGCCAGCAAGAACCGATCGAACTGGAGCCACCGGTCGTCGCCCTGGATGTGGAAACGGCCCCCGCCACCCTGTATGACCTCACAGCAGACTGGAGCCGGGTGGTGAACGCTGCCGGCAGAGCGTGGCTCCGCCCCACCTGGCCGGTGTTGACCTCCCTTTCCGAACGGCTGCGGAGCCAGGAGTGGGCCGTGCGCCTGGCGATCCGGCAGGACGAGGTGGTCGCCGTGCTGCGCCCGGGGACGCCTTTGCTCGGCCTAGCGGTGGACCTGGGAACCACCAAGATCGCGGCCTATCTGGTCGAGTTGGAAGGCGGGCGTACGCTCGGGCTTGCGGGGGCCCCGAACCCGCAGATCGCCTACGGAGAGGACGTCATCAGTCGCATCGCTTACGCGAACCGCGAGGAGGAAGGGCGCGCGCTCCTCCAGCGCCGGGCGGTGGAAGCGTTGAACGAGCTCATCGACACCCTGTGCCGCGAGGCCGGCACATTCCCGGAGCAGATCGTCGAGGCGGTGGTGGTCGGAAACACGGCCATGCATCACCTCTTCGCCGGCCTTCCTGTCCGGCAGCTGGGCACGGCGCCGTACGTCCCCGCCGTGAGCGATCCGATCGAGATACCCGCACGGGATCTGGGACTGCGCCTGAGCCCGGGCTCCTACGTCTACCTCCCGCCGAACATCGCCGGATACGTGGGGGCGGACCACGTCGCTATGCTGCTGGCCACGGGGCTCCACGAAGACGGCCGCACCCGGCTGGCTCTGGATATCGGGACGAACACCGAGATCAGCCTCGCGGTAGGAAATCGCCTGCTGTGCTGCTCCTGCGCCTCTGGCCCTGCCTTCGAGGGTGCCCACATCCGCGATGGGATGCGCGCGGCTCCAGGAGCGATCGAGCGGGTGCAGCTCGTCGGTGACGAAGTTCGCCTCCAGACCGTGGGGCATGCCGCGCCGGTGGGCATCTGCGGCTCCGGGATCCTGGACGCGGTAGCGGAGCTTCGCCGGGCAGGCGTGCTGAACGAACGGGGAGGCTTCCAGGTCGATCGGCCTCGCGTGCGGAGACGCGACGGGCAGACCGAATTCGTCCTGGTGCCCGCAGAACGCGCGGGAACCGGGCGGGAAATCGTGGTCACACGTGCCGACGTGAACGAGATCCAGCTCGCGAAGGCAGCTATCCGCGCCGGGATCGAAGTACTGCTCGCAGAGGCCGGGGTACGAGCCGAAGAGCTGGAGGAAGTGATCGTCGCCGGGGCCTTCGGCACCTACTTGGACCTACGGAGCGCGCTCACCATCGGGATGTTCCCCCCGCTTCCCGTTTCACGCTTCCGTCAGGTAGGGAACGCGGCCGGTGCCGGCGCGCGTCGTCTGCTGCTCTCCCTCGCCCAGCGCCGGCTCGCGCAGCAGATCGCGCGTCGGGTCGCTTATATCGAGCTGACCACGCACCCGCGGTTCACCCCGGAGTTCGTCCAGGCGATGTACTTGTGGTGAGCACAGGCTGGACATATGTATCGGGGAGGCTCCGCGGAGTCTCCCCGATACCGCTCGCCCGTGGGGAACCTCCTCCCAAGCATGTGCCCCTTTCCTCAGCGCAGCATACGTCCTCGCGTGCGTCTCCCTCGCCCCCCCCGACGTTCACCTCGATCGGCGGGAACGTCGTGAAGCTGTGCAGGACGCCGTCATCCGACTGGAACCACTTGACCGTAAAGCCCGAGTTCAGGTAGTGGGGCTCGCAGCTCGTGTACTCCTGCTGCCCGCCCTGGTTCACCCGCGTGACCATATCCACGGTGAAGACGATGTTCTCCCCAGGATGCAGCACGAACGGCCCACCGTTGCGGTAGGTAAAGGTAAAGCGGCTCTGCGTGCACCCCGCGCCCGAGTTCGGGACGGTCATGCGGAGGCTGAACCCTGTCCCTCGATAGTTCGGGAAGGTTCCCCATTCGCCCGGGCTCCCCTGGGGATCCGGGATCTGCTCGCACCCGAAGTAGTCCTTGGCACCACCGCTGTTGATATCCCGGGTCTTGGGCGGGTAAAAGCGCATGTCAAAGGTGTAGGGCCTGCGCTCGATGCCCGGCCGCGAATGGGCCACGAATGCACGAATGCGGTGCCAATGTGGCCGGCCGGGGAAAGTGTAGCCCCTCCGGCTTGAAGCGGGCCCTCGCCCGGGTCCGGCGACTTGCCCTCCTCCGACAGATGAGCTGTTGCCAAACTCTGGAGGCGCTGGTATAATAGTTAGTAACCACTTCTGCTGATACCTACCTGCTCGATCCCGGAACTGTCCGTCGGCCGATGTGTGTGGAGACATCTCCGGCGCATTGTATCCCCGAAAGGAGGTGGTACGAAACCGCGTAACTGGGCCCCTACTCCGCTGGCACGAGAGAGAGACGAGGAGGATCGGGATGGCGAAACAGAGATGGTGGAGCGTACTTGCGCTCATTGTCCTCCTGATGGGGTTTCTCCCTGGCGCGGCCTCCGGAGCCGCTTCTCCCGACTGGAGCAAGGTGGACCCTGCTCTCCTGGATCGCCTCGCGAAAGAAGGCGAAGCCACATTCTACGCGATCCTCAGCGCACAGGCGGATCTCTCGGGGGCGAAAGATCTGAAGACCAAGGCCGAGAAGACGACGTACGTCTTCCAGCAGCTCCGCAGCGTCGCACAGGAAACCCAGCGCCCCCTCATCCGCTACCTGGAAAGCCAGGGCGTCTCGTTCCGCCCGTTCTACATCCAGAACATGATCCGGGTGCGGGCCGGCCTCCCGGTCGTGGAGTGGCTGGCCGCACGGCCGGACGTCGCACGGATCGTCTCCCCACCCGACCCGCGCCCTGAGCCCGTGTACCGCTCCATGACCCCGGCTCAGATCGCGGCCGGGATCGAATGGAACGTCGCCCGCATCCACGCCCCTGAAGCATGGGCACTGGGGGCTACAGGCGAAGGTATGGTCGTCGCCTCCAACGACACCGGCGTGGAGTATACGCATCCAGCACTCGTGAACCACTACCGGGGGAATCTCGGCGGCGGTTCCTTCGATCACAACTACAACTGGTGGAACGGCCCCGGGGACCTCTTCCCGCACGACAACGACGGCCATGGCACCCATACCACGGGCACGATGGTCGGCGACGATGGCGGTGCAAACCAGATCGGGGTGGCACCCGGGGCAAAGTGGATTGCCTGTGGTGGGCTCGCCAACGTGGATCCCCTCGAGTGCTTCGAGTTCTTCCTCGCGCCGTGGAACCTTCAGGGGCAGAACCCCGATCCGTCCAAAGCACCGGATGCGATCAACAACTCCTGGTACGACCCCTCTGGCTTCGACTATCGGCCGATCATTCAGACGCTGAACGCGGCCGGCATCGCGGTGATCAAGTCGGCCGGGAACCAGGGATCTGCTTGTAGCACGATCACCAACCCGGGGTACGTGCCTGAGATCATCGCGACCGGGGCTTTCGCCCAAGGGGACGTCATCGCGTATTTCTCCAGCCGCGGTCCGAGCAGCAACTACGGCGAGACCATCGTGAAGCCGAACGTCGCCGCCCCCGGGGTCAGCGTGCGCTCCTCGATCCCTGGCGGCGGCTACACCTACTACAGCGGCACCAGCATGGCCGCTCCGCATAGCACGGCGGTGGTGGCTCTGATGTGGAGCGCCGCACCCTGCCTGGTGGGCAACGTCCCCTTGACCAAACAGATCATCGAAGAGACGGCGGAACCTCGTATCGACCCGCAATGCCCGCCCTTCGTGGATCACCCGAACGACGTCTGGGGATGGGGCATCCTGAACGCGCAGGCCGCCGTGCAGGCCGCGATCGCCCACTGCGGCGAACAGGGCGTCCTGGAGGGCCACATCACCGAGGCCGCTCCCCGGAAGGCCCCGGGTGACCCGCTTCCGGACATGACGGTCGTCGCGGAAAAGGTCGGCGGAGGTACCTGGAGCACGACCACGGACAGCACGGGCTACTACTCCCTCACATTGAGCGCCGGCACCTACACGGTGACCGCAAGTGGGCCGCGGCATACTGCCCAGACCGTCACCGGGGTAGAGGTCTATACGGCCACTGTGACGACGCTGGACTTGCAACTGGTGCCCAAGGGCCTGCTGTTCGGTTACGTGAGCGATGCGGATGAGGGCACTCCCCTGGCCGCCACGGTGACTGTGGCCGGCGTGGGAAGCGTGCCCACCGATCCGGAGACGGGCTACTACGAGATCTACCTGGACGAGGGCACCTACACGGTGACGGCAGAGGCGGCGGACCATTTCAGCCAGACGGTCCCAGTGGCAGTTCCTGCAGGCGCCCCTGTGCAGCAGGACTTTCAGTTGCTGGCGTTTGTCGCCGTGGTGCCCAGCCCGATCGAGGCCACGGTGGTGATGTACCAGAGCACCACCGTCCCGGCAACGATCTTGAACCATATGGCCGTCCCGTATCCCTTCCAATTCTACGAGCAGGAAATCCGGACGGCCGGTGAAGTCGCGCCGGAGCACAGCGGAGGACCGGACCCGTTCGGCTACACCTTCCTGGACTCCAGCGAACCGGGCGGCCCGCGCTACAGCTGGATCGATGCTACGGACGGCACACCTTTGAACCTCGGGGACGACGATGAGGCGAACGTCACGCTTCCGTTCCCCTTCACCTTCTACGGGGTCTCCTCCACGGCGATCCGCGTGGGCAACAACGGGGGCATCCTCTTCAACGCCACGTCGGGCGACGTGCCTATCTCGAACAGCGACCTTGGCAGCACGACGGTGAACAACCTGATCGTCCCCTTCTGGGACGATATCGACTCGGACACCGGCAACGTCTACTACAAGGTCGTGGGGAATGCCCCGTACCGCATCTTCGTCGTCGAATGGTACGACCGGCCGCACTACAGCAACGTGGGCGACGCCACCTTCGAGCTGCTCCTCTACGAGACCACGAATAACCTGAAGTTCCAGTACCAGGACGTGGTCTTTGGCAACGCCTCCTACGACTACGGTGCCAGCGCCACGGTAGGCATCCGCCAGAGCGGCAGCAACTACCTGCAGTATTCCTACAACCAGCCGATCCTTTCCGACGGGTTGGCGATCTGCTTCCGGTACCCCGGATCTCCCCCATGTGATCCGCTGGACGTGCTCTGGTTCGACACGAGCATCGCGGGCGGCACGGTCCCCGCAGGAGGCAACCTGAGCTGGACGAACGCCTTCACCGCGTCCCCCGCCCTAGGCATCGAACAACCGGGGACCTACCGCGCTCGGCTGCTCGTTGAGCCGACGGCGGGTGGCCTGCCCGTCAAGAGTGTCCCGGTCCGACTGGAGGTATTGCCCACGGCCACGATGGGACACCTGGTCGGCACGGTGACCAGCGACCGTCCGGGCGGCCCGCTGGAGGCGCAGATCCTCATCGAAGGGGCCGGCGGTGTCACCTATACCCTGACGACTGACCCGGAGACCGGCTTCTACGGTTACTGGCTGGAGGAAGGCGCCTACACGGTGACCGCGTCCGCGGAGGGATACGTCAACCAGACGGTCCCCGTGGCGATCACCGCCCAGCAGACAACCACCCAGGACTTTCAGCTCCTCCTGTTCGCGCCCTGGATTGTGGTCACACCCACAGCCCTGGAACAGGAGGTGATGCTCGGGGGTACCGCGACCCGGACGCTTGAGGTCGCCAACGTCGGCCTGCTGCCGCTCGAATTCCGGTTCACCGAGCGCGGCGGCACGTACGCGCCGCTGCCCGGCACGGACGCAAACCCGATCCTGCTGATGGGGGATGACCTCTCAGCGGCCAACTGGGATACCTATCGGACGGCGCTTGCGGAAGCCGGGGTCGCCTGGGACGAGTGGAACCTGGACACGCGGCCCTTCCCATCCGCTGCGGACCTGGCCCCCTATGACCTGCTGATCTGGGCGGACGAGGACGTGTTGACCCCTGGGGACACCGAATGCCAGATCGTGGCCGACTGGCTGCAGTCGGGCGGGCGCGCGCTCTTTGCGGCCGGCCGCGACTTCCTGTGGGACCTGCAGAACGGTACCCCGGGTATGGGAGAGCACAACCTCTACCTGCTTTTCCACACGACCTACCTGGGTGACTATGCCGGGAGCACGATCGCGACCCTGGACGGAGTGCCCGGGGACATCATCGGTGGGGATTTTGCCCCGCCTAACGGCCTCGCGCTCGCGATGACGCTGGACAGCAACGGAGATTATGCGGACGAAACCGTGGGAGCTCCGACCGGACTGATCTACGGCCCCGGCGGCGCCGGGAGCGGCCACTCGGGCCTCACCCACTACGAGGGGAGCAACTACAAGACCGTGTGGCTTGGGGTGAACTTCCACGATGGGCTGACCTCCCAGGAGCAGCGAAACGCGCTGATGGAGAACATCCTGAGCTTCCTGATCGGCCTGGACGTCCCCTGGTTGAGCGAAGAGCCGATCACAGGCACGGTCGCTCCGGACGAAATCGTGGAGGTGACCGTGACCTTCGATGCAGGGGCCGTGGCAGACCCGGGGGTCTACGGCGCGGAACTGGACCTCCTAAGCAACGATCCCCTGCAGGGGCGCGTGGCGATCCCCGTGACGATGACCGTGCATCCCTCCGCGGAGATGGGAGAGATCGAGGGTACGGTCATCGGAACCGGCTACTGCGACGGTGACGCCTATCCGCTCGAAGCGACCGTGCAGATCGAGGCGAGCGACGGGACGACCTGGACCGTAGCCACCGATCCGGACACCGGCTTCTACTCCCGGTGGTTAATGGAAGGGACGTACACCGTCACCGCCAGCGCCGAGGGCCACGTCCCGGCGAGCGCCGTCGTGCAGATCGTCGCGCAGCAGACCACGGTACAGGACTTTGCGCTGCGGCTCGATGCACCCTGCCTCGCGATCGCACCGGCGGGCTTCACGCTGACTCTACCCCTGAACGCGCGCGCTACGGAGACGCTCTCGTTGGCCAACAGCGGCGCGGGCACTCTGAGCTGGGAGCTGCACGAGACAACCGAGACCTTGCGCTATGTGGGGCGTGAGGTCACCGTCCGTGTGCCTGCCATGGAGGGCGTTGCGAGCCCCGCGTCGCGGTCCGGCGCGCGCGCCTTCCCGGAGCGCGCTTTCACGGTGCCCGTGGGCTGGGTGAGCCAGCAGCCGATCGACGTCCTCCTGGTGACGCCGGACGTCGTGGGCGGCGGGAACATCTCCCTGCTCCTGAACACTCTGGCCGCCTTCCCCGACCTGAACGTCACCCTGTGGGATGCCAGCGTGGGCACGCCGAGCGTCGCCGACATGCTCGCATACGACGTCGTCTTTGTCGGGAACGACATCCTCTGGACGTCCTCGGCGATCGACAAGACCCTTCTGAGCAACCGGCTCGCCGACTATATCGATGCGGGCGGCAAAGTGCTCGCCGGGAACTACATCTGGAGCTTCGACGACTGGGGATTCCTCGGCGGGCGGTTCATCACCCAGGACTATAGCCCTTACGAGATTGCCACCACGGACATCTGGGGGTCGGCGACCCTGGGCAACTACAACCCCAGCCATCCGATCATGGCCGGGATCACCAGCGCGACCGATGCCTTCGGCCACCAGGATCAGGCCCTCAGTTCCAACGGCACCTGGGTTGCGAGCTGGAACGACGGCCGGAACTTTGTCGCCGTGGCGCCGAACTGTGTGGGGTTGAACCAGCAATACTTCCACAACGCAGCCTTCGGAGGCCAGGTGGGCGAGATCCTGCACAACGCCCTGCGCTTCCTGAGCGGCCCAGGGTGGACGGACGTCCCCTGGGTGAGCGAAATCCCCACGAGCGGTGCGGTTCCCCCGGACAGCGTGGCCGAGGTCGCGGTCGTGTTCGACACCACCGGCCTGACCCCCGGCGAGTGCTACGACGCGATGCTCGGGTTCGTGCACAACGATCCCGGACAGCCTTCGCCCACCTACATCCCGCTGCACCTGTGCGTGAGCGAGTGCCAGCAGGTGACGGCCGTGGAGCTGTCGGTGGCCACGACCGGCACGGTCCTGCCTGGGGAGCCGGTGCTCTTCCGCGC
>JBMFPK010000044.1:0-13101 GCA_049969155.1 Chloroflexia bacterium
CGGCAACCGCCCGCGCCAGGAGCGTCTTGCCCGTGCCCGGGGGCCCCATCAGAAGCACCCCACGCGGAATTCGCGCCCCCAGCGCGGCGAACTTCTCCGGGTACTTCAGGAACTCGACTACCTCGCTCAGCTCTTCCTTCGCCTCGTCCACCGCCGCCACATCGGCAAAGGTGATCTTGGGTTTGTCCCCCGTGAACAGACGCGCCCGGCTCTTGCCGAAGGAGAGCGCCTGGTTGTTCGTCCCTTGCGCCTGGCGGAGGAAGAAGAAGAGCATGAAGAGAAAGACCAGCGGAAGGATAAAGTAGCTCAGCGGCCCCACGATGCTGTTCCAGAAGGAGGGCCCCTTGACCTCGATGATCGGCATGTCCTGCACATCCACGCCCGCGTCGTGCAGCAGGGCAAAGAGGCTTTCCTGCGGCTCCTTGCGCGAGGTCGCCTGCCTTCCGTCCGTGTACTCGATGTCGAGCCGTTGTTGGTCGCTCCCCACGACGATCCGTGAGATCTTTTTCTCGCGCGCGTCGGCCAGCACCTGGTTCAGCTGCACCTCGCGCCGCTGCGCGGGCGGGCTGACCTGGTTGAACACCAGGGCGATGGCCGCCACGATAATGATCAGGTACACAAGACCTGTGACCCACCGGTTGCCCATGCTCCGAGAACCTCCCGTACCATCGTTCCAAACCATTATACCAGAATCCCGCAAAAACGCCAATTACGACATAATCGCGACGTTGACGATCCGGGAATCGTATGCTACAATCGGCGCAAGACCACCAAGGAGAAGTCCTATGTCCCTCCGTCGCACCGTACACACGGACCGCGCGCCTGCAGCTGTGGGCCCCTATTCCCAGGGAGTGATCGCCGAAGGCTTCCTCTTCACGGCCATGCAGATCCCCCTCGACCCCGTCTCCGGGACGCTCATGGCCCCGGACGATGCAGCCGGCCAGGCCCGACAGGTCCTGGAGAACCTGCGCGCCATCCTAGAGGCGGCTGGCAGCGGCCTGGAGCAGGTCGTGAAGGTCACCGTCTACCTCCAGGATATGGCCGATTTCGCCGCCGTCAACGCCGTCTACGCGGAGTACTTCCCACAGGACCCCCCGGCGCGCGCGGCGGTCGGCGTGGCCGCCCTCCCACGGGGAGCACGCGTGGCCATGGAGGCGATCGCCCGGGTGCCGTAGACGTTGGCACGTTCGCACGTTGGCACGTTTCCGCGTAGGAGGATCGCGATGGCTTTGCTGCTCACACGCCAGGATGTGGAGAGGCTCCTGCCGATGTCGGAGGCTATGGCCGCCGTGGAGGAGGCGTTCCGCCAGCTCGCGCTGGGGCAGGCGGTCATGCCCCTGCGCTCGGCTATCCCCGTCCCGGCCCACAACGGCCTCCACCTCACGATGCCCGCCTACATCGGGGGCGAGATGGATGCCCTGGGGTTAAAGGTCGTCTCGGTCTATCCGGACAACCCCACCCGCTACAACCTGCCCACGGTCATCGCTACCGTGCTCCTCAACGACCCCCGCACCGGCGCCCCGCTGGCTATCATAGACGGCACGTGGCTCACCGCTATGCGTACCGGCGCCGCAGGGGGCGTCGCCGCAAAGTACCTGGCCCGCCCCGATGCCGAGGTCGTGACCATCCTGGGCGCCGGCGTGCAGGGGCGCACCCAACTGATGGCGGCCTGTGAGGCACGCCGCATCCGCCGTGCTTATGTGTACGACGCGCTCCCGGAGCGCAGTCGGGCCTACGCGGAGGAGATGGGCCCAAAACTGGGGATCGAGGTCCTGCCCATCGAGGACCTGCAGCGCGCTGTGCAGGAGGCCGATATCGTGGTGGCGGCGTCCAACGCGCACGAGCCGATCTTCCCCGGTGCCTGGCTCCGTCCGGGTACCCACATCAACGGTATCGGCTCGCACACGGCGACCATGCGGGAACTCGACACGGAGACGGTACGGCGCGCGCTCGTGGTGGTCGATCAGCGGGAGGCCGCGCTTGCCGAGGCCGGTGACATCATCATCCCGATCCAGGAAGGCGCCATCACCCAAGACCACATCCACGGCGAACTCGGGCAGCTGATCGCCGGCCAGATTCCAGGACGGACGTCTCCGGACCAGATCACCCTCTTCAAGTCCGTCGGGCTGGCCACACAGGACGTCTCGACCGCCGCCCTGCTTTACCGCCTGGCCCGCGAACGAGGGGTCGGCCAGGAGATCCCCCTCTGAGGGGCAACCCCCTCATGGCTGGGGCAATCGGTGGGCTTCTGGAGCTACCTTGCGGCAACCCTCTGGGCGTACTTCGGGCTGCTCTTCCGCGCCTTCGGAAACCGCTTCGGCCGCCCGGAAACCTTCCGGCGCGCGGTGGCCTGCCTCACCCGTGCCCTCGCCCACGCCCCCGCCGATCCCCTGCTTTACCTCTGGCGGGGTACCCTCCTGTGGCGCGAGCTCGGGGATTACCACGAAGCGGAAGCCGACCTCACACGGGCTATCCAGCTCGACCCTTCGCTCGCCCGTGCCTACCTGAACCGCGCCTTTGCCCGGGCCTATGCCTTTCCGCCAAACCCCGCCGGCGCAGCCGCCGACTTCCGGGCCTACCTCGAACGCGCGGACGACCCCTACTGGCGCACGGTCGCGGAAAAGGTGCTGCAGGAGCTGGGGGACAAGTCTCCCTAGGCCAGACCCTCTTTCCCCATCAGGCCGTGGGCCGACGGCGGAGGGGGCGCCGCGGGCGACGGCGTTGCTCGGCCGCCGGGGCTGCCGGCTTTGCCATCTGGACCTCCGCCGCGGGTGCCACCGGAGCCGGGGCCGAAGCCGGAGCCCCTCCCTCTTTCGAACGCCTGCGCCGACGGCGGGACGGCTTTTCCTCCCGGCAGACGATCTGGGGCTCACTCGGGACCGTCTCCAGCCGCTCCGTGGCGTCGACATAGGCCGGCTGGCAGTGGGGCAGCTTGCCCTCCTCCTCCAGCTGCGCGGCACGCGCCAGCTCCGCCAGGTCCGCCTCCACCCGCAACTCGGGACGAAGTTCCACAGTAACGGTCTCCCGGGGGACGTTAACCGCCACCACCTTGCCCCGCCCACGCAGCGTGGCAACCTCCTCTCCCACGGTGGGCAGCCGATCCTTGATCTCCCGATACTGGTCGTGTTCGTAGCTCAGGCAGCACAGGAGCCGCCCACAGACCCCGGAGATCTTCATCGGGCTGAGGGGCAAATCCTGCTCCTTGGCCATCCGCACCGAGATGCGAAGAAAGTCCCCCAGAAAGGTCGCGCAGCAGAGCGGCCGGCCGCAGATGCCGATCCCCCCCAGAAGCCGCGCTTCGTCCCGCGCGCCGATCTGCCGCAATTCGATGCGCGTCCGGAACAACCGCGCCAGCCGCTTCACCAGTTCGCGAAAGTCCACGCGGTTCTCGGCCGTGAAATAGATCGTCAGGCAACGGCCGTTGTAGGTGTACTCGGCGGCCACCAGCCGCATCGGCAACCCGAGTTCCGCGACCTGCTCCCGTGCGCGCACCAGCGCCTCAGGCTCCCGTTCCCGAAAGCGGCGCATCCGCTCTAGGTCCTCGGCGGTGGCCAAACGGACCACCGGTTTCAGCTCCCCGCGCACCTCCTCCGCCGCGATCTCGCGCGCCGGCACGACCACTTGGCCGATATCCTGGCCACGCGCCGTCTCCACCACCACCCAGCTCCCCTTGGGGTATTCCTCTTCCCCGACCTCGAAATCGTACAACAGTCCAGGGTGTCGCAATCGGACACCGACCACTTTCGGCACCTATACCTCCTCCGGACGATCCGGTGCAATCCACAGGAACCCCGGCCACCTGCAGGTCCGTGACCCGCTCAAACGACGACGGGCAGCCGCAGCAAGAGGTCTTCCAATACCAGCCGCGGGTTCACCTGCTCCTGCAGCCGTTGCCGCGCAGCACGCAACGCTTGCAGGAAGGACAACACCGTCCCCGCGGCCAGCCGGCGGGAAAAGGCCCGCAACTGCTCCAGCCGATCCCGGTTCACCACCAGTTCCTCGCATCCCTGGCCGGCCAGAAAGAGATCCCGCCACCACCCCTCCCACTGTTCCAGCAAGTCCAGGACGGCCTCCTGCTCCCCGCGCTTCCAGCGCCGCTCCTGCGCCTCAGCGAAAGCGAAGCGGTCCAGTAGCCCCACCTCGAGCAGCCGTTCCACCGTTCCCAGTTCCTCTTCGCGCCGCGCGAGCACCGCCTCGTCCTGCAAGGCACGCACCGCCCAGCCCAACCGGCCCCGGCTCAGGGCGGCGAGGAACTCCGCCTGCTCCTCGGTTGCCCCCCACCGCGCGACGAGAGCCCGCCGTACCTCCTCGCGCCCCAGCGGCCTCAGCGGCAGATGCTGGCAACGAGAGACGATCGTGGGCAGCAGCAGATGGTCGGAAAGGGCAACCAGCAGCAGGACCGCAAAGGGAGGCGGCTCCTCGAGCGTCTTCAGCAGGGCGTTGGCCGCCTCCGGGGTCATCGTCTCGGCGTCCTCGATCAGGTAGACTTTGCGCGTCCCGGCAAAGGGGCGTTCCGCCATGGTCGCGCGCAGTTCGCGCACGGCATCGATCCCCAACGTGCGGCGCCCTCCCTGGGTCTCCAGGCTGAGCAACCGCAGGTCCGGATGTGTACCGTTCGCCACACGCGCGCAGGCAGGACAGGTCCCGCACGGCACCTGGGGAGCGTTCAGGCAAAGCAGCGCCTGCGCTAGCCACCGGGCGAGCGTGCCACGGCCCACCCCGGGCGGTCCGGTGAAGAGGTAGGCGTGCCCGATGCACCCCTGGCGCAGCTGCCGGGTCAGGAGATCCACCGCCCACCGATGCCCGATGACCGGATGCTCGAGCACCGGCACCGTATCTGAAGCCGGCCCTTCCGGCCGGCCGACTGCTTCCCATCGCGCCAAAAGGTTCCCTCCAAGCGCTTGCCTGCGGCTATTATACCCCTGCGCGCCCCCGGGTGCAAACCGGTTGCGCGGCCCTCCCCTTCGTGTTATACTGCCCTCTGGTGAAGGGGATTCTGTCCCCGGGAGGAATCGATGGCCACCTGGCGGGCCTATGCCAAGATCAACCTTTGCCTGGAGGTCCTGGGGCGCCGGCGCGACGGGTACCACGAGGTGCTGACGATCCTTCAGACCGTCGACCTCTACGATACGCTCGCCTTCGAGCCGGCCGACGATCTCACCCTGACCTGTAGCGACCGGCGCCTGGAAGGGGAAGGGAATCTCGTGCTCCGCGCCGCCCGCCTGCTGCAGCGGGCAGCCGGCGTTGACCGTGGCGCGACCATCCATCTCGAGAAAAGGATCCCCACAGCTGCCGGCCTAGGCGGCGGCTCCAGCGATGCCGCGGTCACGCTCCTCGCCCTCAGCTCCCTCTGGGGCCTGCGCATGACCCGCTCGAACCTGGAAAACCTGGCCACAGCCCTCGGTGCAGACGTCCCCTTCTTCCTCTACGGAGGAACCGCTCTGGCCGAGGGGCGAGGGGATCGGCTCAGCCCCCTCCCCGCGCTTGCCGAGCACTGGGTCGTGCTCGTCTGCCCTCCCCTAGAGATCCCGGACAAGACGTCGCTGATGTATGCCTCCCTCACGCCCCGGGAGTATACCTCCGGTGCCGTGACCCGCCACATGGCACGGGCGATCCAGGAGGGCCAGGAAATCCGCCCGGGTCTGATCTTCAACACGTTCGAATGGGTCGCCTTCCGCAACTTTGAGCTGCTGGAGGCCACCCGGCAGCGGGTGGTGGAAGCCGGGGCCGACCACGTGCGCCTTTGCGGTGCGGGACCCGCCCTCTACGCGCTCTACCGTGAGGAAACACCGGCCCGCGCGCTCTACGAACGCCTCTGCTCCGAGGGTCTGGACGTCCTCCTGGTGCGCACGGTGGAGGGAAAACCGGCCCCGCTCCCCTAGCCTCCGCGCCCGGAGGAACAGGTTGCGCCTCCGCCTGACGCTCGCGTTCCTGCTGATGGGCTTTTCCTTCACGATCCTGCAGACGGTTCTGGTGCGCGAGCTGCTCGTCTCCTTTTCCGGGAACGAGCTCTCCATCGGACTCGTGCTCGGGGCCTGGCTGGTGCTGGAGGCCGTGGGAAGCGGCGCGGCCGGCCTGTGGCTCAAGCGTTCCCCTCGGCGCCCCACGTCGTACGCGACCCTGCAACTGCTGCTGGCCCTCTTTCTCCTCCCCACCTTCTGGGCCGCGCTCCGCGTTCGCGCCCTTCTGGGGGCCGTCCCCGGGGAAGCGATCGGACCCCTGCCTGCACTCCTCGGGGCCCTCCTTGCGCTCGCGCCCCTGGGACTGATCGACGGCGCGATGTTCGCCACCGCCTGCGCCGTGCTGCTCGCGGCGTGGGAGCAGGTTTCGCCGGAGCGCGAGAGCAGCCGCGTGTACATCTTGGAGGCGTGCGGAAGCATCCTGGGCGGAGCCACCTTTACCTTCCTCCTCCTTCCGGCCCTCCCGTCCACCTGCATCCTGTTTCTCGTGGGCGGCCTGAACGCAGCCTCCGCAACCTCCCTGCTCCTCGGCTCGGTTCCCCGCCCTCGGCCGGCCGCCCTGGGCGCAGCCTTGCTGGCCACGGGAGCGCTTACCGTCGCCCTTGCGCCGGCCGGGTCACGGCTCCACGGGCACCTGGTGTCCGGGCGGTGGGCCCCTTCCAGGCTCGCGTACGAGGCCAATTCGCCCTACGGCAACATCGCCGCCCTGCGGGAACAAAACCAGGTGACCATCCTGGTCAACGGAGCTCCGGTGCTGACCGCCCCCGATCCGGACATCGCCGGCGTGGAGGAGATGACACACCTGCCGGCGCTCTTCCTCGACCAGCCGCCGCAGCACGTCCTGATCGTCGGAGGAGGGGCCGGTGGAGTGCTCCACGAACTACTCCGCTACCCGGTGAAGCGCATCGACTATGCGGAGCTGGATCCGCTGTTGATCCGCGTCCTCCACGCCTTCCCTAACCCGTTGACTTCTGCCGAACTTCAGGACCCGCGGGTCGCCCTTGCCACGGTGGACGGCCGCCGTTTCGTCGCCTCGCTGGCCCGATCGCATGCCTCCTCCTACGATCTGATCCTGGTGAACCTCCCGTATCCCTCCACCTTGGTGGTGAACCGCCTCTATACGGAAGAGTTCTACCGCCAGATCGCTGGCCTCCTTGCGCCGGAAGGCATCCTGGCCATCCCCGCACCCCCGGGCCGTACCTACGTGGCCCCGTCCCTTCGCGAGCTCCTCGCCTGCCA
Organism: Chloroflexia bacterium; assembly: GCA_049969155.1. GTDB lineage: Bacteria > Chloroflexota > Chloroflexia > DTKN01 > DTKN01 > DAOTVY01. The sequence goes on from JBMFPK010000044.1 coordinate 7,200, forward strand.
GCGCCGCACCTTGCTCCGTGCCTTCCCCCACGTCCGTGCCGTCCCGGGCGACGAGATGACCCTGTGGCTCGCTTCACGCCGCGCGCTCGATCTGCCCGTCGAAGAGCTCGTCCGCCGCTGGGAGGAGCGGGGCCTGGAAACGCGCATGCTGCGGCCCGAGCACCTGCACTACCTGTTCGACCCCCGCGTCGGTTCCTCTTTCGAAGCCGCGCTCGAGGAAGCGGACGTCGCCGTGAACCGGGACGCTTACCCGGTCGGCCTGCGCTACGGCCTGGCCTACGAGAGCGCGATCCTCTCCCCGGAGCTAGAGCCGTTCTTCCGCTGGCTGGGACGCCTCAGGGTGTGGCATCTCGGGGTCGGCCTTGCGGCCCTGTTGCTCGTGGGGCTCGTCGCGCTGCGGCGCCCGGAGACGCTCGTCCCGTCGGCCATCGCGACGACAGGGGTAGCCGGAATGACAACCGACCTCCTGGTGCTCTTTGCCTTCCAGCTGCGCTACGGCTACGTGTACCAGCATGTCGGATTGCTCGTGACCTCCTTCATGGCCGGACTCGCGCTCGGCGGTCTTGCCATGCGGGCCTGGATCGGCAAGGGGCGCATCCGCAGGCCTTGGGGCACGTTCCTGTGGCTCGAGGCCGCGGTCGCCAGCGGGATGGCCCTCCTGGTTGGGGGGATCGCCCTCCTCCTCTCCCGACCGACACCTGCCCCTCCCGTCGAACCGCTCGTCCTGTACGTCGCAAACCTCGTCGGAGGGATACTCGTGGGGCTGGAGTTCCCCTTGGCGACCCGGCTGCTCGTCGCGCGGGGGGAGCAAGGCGTACAGGCGGCAAGCTTCCTGTATGCGTGGGACCTGGCTGGTGCGACCGTGGGCGCCGTACTGGTCTCCGCCATCCTGCTACCGGCGCTGGGGTTGCTGGAAACCGCGCTGCTCGTCGCGCTCCTGAAAGGGGTCAGCCTTACCTGGATCGGGAGCCGCTTCCGTACGGTCTCCTCCCCGTAAATTCGGTCAGGGCCGGCGCTCCGCGTGGGCGCGCAGCTGGCCGCAGGCGGCCGCAATCTCGGTACCTCGCTCGAGGCGAACGCTCACCGGGATCCCTGCCCGGGCAAGCACCTCCCGGAAGGCTTCCACGACCGGCCGCTCGGGCGGCCGCCAGTCGCTATCGGGGATCGGGTTCAGCGGGATCAGGTTCACGTGCCCCAACATGCCACGCAGCCGCATCGCCAGCCGCCGTGCCTCCTCGAGGGAATCGTTCACCCCCGCGATCAGCACATACTCGAAGGAGACGCGCCGGTGGGTACGTTCGATGTATGCGCGACAGGCACCCAGCAGCTCGTCCAGCGGATAGCGTCGATTCAACGGAACCAGCCGGTCGCGCAGCGCATCGCTCGCCGCGTGGAGGGAGACGGCCAGGTTGACCTGAAGTGGTTCCTCCGCCAGGCGCAGGATGCCCGGCACCAGGCCGGCAGTGGAGATCGTCATCCGGCGCGCTCCCAGGTTGAACCCATCCGGGTGGTGCAGCCGCTCGACGGCGGCCCAGGTGGCGTCGTAGTTGGCCAGCGGCTCCCCCATCCCCATAAAGACCACGTTCGTGACCACGGACGGCGTACCCCATTCGGGTCCGGCCTCCCGAAGGGCGCGCGCAAAGTGCAGCACCTGTTCCACGATCTCCCCGGAGGACAGGTCCCTCCGGAAGCCGCCCTGACCGGTCGCACAGTACGGGCAACCGATGGCGCACCCGACCTGGGTGGAGACGCACACGGTCGCCCGTTCCCGGTAGAGCATCAGCACGGTCTCGATCCGCTCGCCATCCGGCAGCTCGAAAAGGCGTTTGCGCGTCAGCCCTCCGGGCGCTACCTTCTCCTCGATCATCCGCAGCGCCGGATAGAACATCTCCTCCTCGAGCCGCGCACGAAGCCGTCGGGGCAAATCGCTCATATCAGCAAACCGATCCGCAAGGCGCACGTAGATCCACTGCCACAGCTGCCGGGCCCTGTAGCGCGGCTCGCCCAGCTCCTCCATCCACTGCTCCAGTTCGGCACGCCCCAGATCCAGAAGGTAGCGCTTCACCCTTCGACCTCCCCGCCCCGAACGGCGCGCACCAGTCGCTCGCGCACCGGACGAAGCCGCTCCCTCAGCCGTTCCACGATCCGGCCGGCGTCCATCGGCCCGCAGGGGAAGATGTCCACCGCCGCGAAATTCCCCTCCTCCGGCCAGGTGTGGATGCTGATATGGGACTCCTGGAGCAAAAGAAAACCGGTCACCCCCCACGGTTCGAACTGGTGCCAGTGCTCGTGGTAGATGTTGGCTCCCCCGTAGAGAGCGGCTTCCACCAGGATGGAGCGCAGCGGTTCCAGGTACTTCAAGAGCTCGCCTTCGGCCAGCCAGAGATCGTAGAGCCAGTGTTCGTGTGCCTGATCGGCCACATCCCGCCTCCACCACTCCCGTGGCTTACGCCTGGCCCCCGGATCCGGTCCAGGCATCGATCCAGCGGGGGTCCTCGCCCGCCACCGCCATCTCGACCTGACGACGGTACAGCTGGCTGTAGAGGCCGCCCCGGCGCAGCAGCTCCCGGTGATCCCCGACCTCGCGGATGCGCCCTCCCTCGAGGGCGATGATCTTGTCCGCATTCCGGATGGTGGAAAGGCGGTGGGCGATGATGAGCGCCGTGCGCCCCTTGAGCACTTCCTGAAGGGCCTGCTGGATCAGGAACTCGGCTTCGGCATCGACGGAGGAGGTCGCCTCGTCGAGGATGAGTACCCGCGGATTGGCCAGGATGGCCCGTGCCAGGGCGATCCGCTGCTTCTGCCCGCCGGACAAGCGCACGCCCCGCTCACCGATTTCCGTGTCATACCCCTCAGGAAGCTGCTCGATGAACTCGTGGGCATAGGCGGCCCGGGCTGCGGCGACGATCTCCTCGTCGGTGGCGTCGGGCTTGGCAAAGGCGATGTTATCGCGCACCGTGGCGTTGAAGAGGAAGGTGTCCTGCAGCACCACCGCCACGTGGCGACGGAGGCAATCCAGCCGGATCTTCCGCAGGTCGTGGCCGTCGAGGAGCACCCGTCCGTGGGCCGGGTCGTAGAAGCGACAGAGCAGGTTGGCGATGCTCGTCTTCCCCGCTCCGCTGGGCCCGACCAGCGCCACGACCTCGCCCGGCGCCATGGTAAAGTTCACGTCGTGGAGCACCTCATCCCCGCCCCCGTAGCGGAAATGCACATCCTCGAAACGTACCTCCCCTCGCACATCCTCCAGGGCGATCGCGTCCGGTGCATCGCGCACCTCCGGTTGGCAGTCCAGGAGTTCGAAGATGCGCTCCGCAGCCGCGATGGCCTGCTGGATAACGTTGTCGATCTCGGTCAGCCGGTGGAGCGGCTCGTAGAAGGAAGTCGTGTACGAAAGGAAGGCGACGAGCGTGCCCAGCGAAGCCCGCTGCCCCACGATCAGCCATGCACCCACTCCCAGGACGAGTGCCGGCCCCAGGCTGGCCACGAAGCGAAAGGCGGGGAAGAAGGTGGCCCACGTACGGATGGCGCGCACACGCGCACGGTAGTAGGCGTGGCTCTCTGCGGCGAAGCGCTCCAGCTGGGCTTCTTCCTGCCCGAACGCCTGGATGACCCGGATGCCGGCCAGGCTGTCCTGCAGTTGCGCGTTGATATCCCCGAGGCGCGCCCGCACCTGCCGGTACGTCGGCCGTACCTTGCGGTTGAACCAGCGTAGCCCCACCACCAGGAAGGGCATCGGCGCCAGCGCGGCGAGCGCAAGCCGCCAGTCCAAAACAAAGAGCACCACACCTGTCCCTAGCAGGCGCAGCAGGTCCACCATCGTCAGGCTCGACCCGTGGGTCACGAAATCCTCGAGCGAGTTCACGTCGTTCGTCAGACGCGACATCAGCTCGCCGGTGGAGGTGCGTTCGAAGAAAGAAAGGGAGAGACGCTGCAAGTAGCCGTACAGCTGGACCCGCAGGTCGTAGATAAAGCGCTCCCCCAGGGTGTGGCGCAGGTACTGGTCGCCGAAGCCGATCAGGCGCGCCAGAGCGTAGGCGCCCACGAGCAGGCCGAGCATGGGGAGGAGCTGCTCGAATGGCATCCGCGCGACCATCCGATCGACGATACGCCGCTGGATCAGCGGCGGCACGAGCTCCACGAGCGCCTGCAGTACCAGGATGACCCCGATCAGCAACAGGGTGCCCCGGTACGGTCGCAGGGCAAGGAAAAGCCTCTTGAGGACCCCCAACGCGATACCTCCCGAAGATCGGGCGATCTACCATAGAAACCTTGTTATTTTACCACATCCGATATCGCCGGGCAAAATCGTTGCGCTCACCCAGACTTTGTAGTAGAATGGCATCGACGGTTGCCGGCCAGAGGGGCTTTCGGGCGAGGGTAGCGTGCCATACCTGGTCGCGTTCTTGCTTCTGATCCTGATCCTGGCCCTGATCCTGCTGATCCTGCCGGTGGAGGATCGGAAACAACTGTTGCGCCTGCTCCTGCGGGAGCGGGAAGGCACGCCGGGCGAAAGCGCGCCCCAGCAAGCGGAAGGGCAACCCATCCTCCGCGGACCTCCACAAGAGGGCCAGGCGGCCGCAGCCGGGAAAAGCGCGCCCCCGACCGGCAGCGCGCCCGAGGAGGTGGAAGGGCCGCCCATCCTCCGCGGACCCCCGCAAGAGGGCCAGGCAACCGCGGCCGGCCCGACGACCTGGGCGAGGCGGATCTGGGAACGCTTCCTGCGCCCCTTGCGCCCTCAGCCCAAAGCCCCCCCTGTCGAAGGCCCACCTTCAGCCCCCGCGAGCCTGGTGCGAATGAGGCTCCTTCTGCTTGCTTTTGCCATCCTGGTTGCCGCGTTGGGGATCGGACGTTTCCTGGAGCGACGGCTTGCGCCTCGCCAGGAAGGGCAACTTGCCGTGCTCGTTGGGACGATCGCCCCTCGCGGCCCGGCGAGTCAGGAACTGGCCGCCTTCCTCCGTAAAGCGTTCGAGGAGGCGGGCCTGGGGAACCGGGTGAGCATACGCACGGAACGCGCGAACCCCGCCGATGCGCCGGGGGCTTCAGAGCTCCTTCAGCGGAAACGTGCCGACGTCCTCCTCTGGGGGGAAGAATCCGGCAGCCCTGTGCCTCGCTATTCCCTTCGCCTCGCCCTTTGCCCCCACGAAAACAGGGCGGTTCCTGAATTCGAGGAGTACTTCCACACCCTTGCCACTCCCCCGCTCTTCCCCCTCGGCACGACCGGGGAGGATGAGGGACTCTCCCAGGAGCAGGTCGCCTCCCTCCTGGTATGGCTGGCCCGCTTCTACTTGGGCGAGTTCGACCGGGTGGAAAGCGCTGTGCCCCAGTTGCCGGAAGGGGCGAACGAGGTGATCCGCTTTCACCAGGGGGCGCTGCGCTGGCTCAGCGGGGATTACCCGGGCGCGCGCTCGGCTTTCGAAAGCCTGGTGAGCCGTTCCTTCGTGACCACGCTCGACGGGGCAATCTCAGAGACCTACACCTGCCCTCCCCAGATGAGCCCCTCCAGTTGTGCCGCCCTGCAGAACGACCTGGCGGCGACCCTCCTGACCCAGGAGTCGCTGGGCCAGGTCCCGCCGACGACGCTGGACGAGGCGATCGCCCTGCTGGAAAGCGCCGTCCAGACCGAAGACCGTCCGCTCTATCGCTATAACCTGGGGCGGGCCTATATGGCCCGCAGCAGAGCCGACCTTGCCCTCCCGCATCTGGACAAGGCGGTGGAACAGGACCCCGGCAACGCAGCCGCCCTCGCGCTCCTCAGCATGGCCTGCACGGCGACCGGGGAAACGGGGCGTGCCCGCACGATGGCCAATCGGGCGATGCAGGCGGATCGCTCCCTTGCAGACGGTGCGCTCGCGCTGGGCCTCCACCTGCTGTCGCAGGGGGACCTGAAGGGAAGCGAGCGGAT